>DATGXM010000370.1:0-8129 GCA_035298985.1 Azonexus sp.
GGCATAGGTCAGCGCGTCGCACAGGATCAGCCGTCCCTCGGCATCGGTGTTGAGGATTTCGATGGTCTGGCCCGACATCGAGGTGACGATGTCGCCCGGGCGGGTGGCATTGCCACCCGGCATGTTTTCGGTGGCCGGCACGACGACCGTCAGGTTGATCGGCAGGGCCATGCGGGCGACGGCCTGCATGGTGCCGAGCACGCTGGCGGCGCCGCACATGTCGTACTTCATCTCGTCCATGTCGGCGCCCGGTTTCAGCGAAATGCCGCCGGTGTCGAAGGTGACGCCCTTGCCGACCAGGACGATGGGTTTTTCGCTGTTCTTGGCGCCCTTGTAGCTGAGCACGATCAGCTTGGGCGGCTGGTGTGAGCCGCGCGCCACGGCGAGCAGGGAATGCATGCCCAGCTTTTCCATGTCGGCGCGCTCGATGATCTCGCAGTCGAGTTGGTGCGTTTTGGCTATCTCTTGGGCCTGTTCGGCCAGGTAGGTCGGGTGGCAGATGTTGGGCGGCAAATTGCCGAGGGTCTTGGCCAGGGCTACCCCGTCGGCGATGGCCAGGCCCTGCTGCAGGCCTTCTTCGGCCGGCGCCAGTTCGTTGCGGCGCTCGACGCTGATGGTCAGCTTGCGCAGCGGCCGGCGGATTTCTTCCTTCTTGCTCTTGAACTGATCGAACTTGTAGGTCGCATCCAGTGCCGCGACGACCGTCTGGCGGACGCGCCAGGTGATGCTGTGTTTCCGGACCTGGAGTTCGGTCAGGAACAGCGTGGCGTCGAACGCACCGGTTTCGTTGAGCACCTTGACCGCGGTACGGACGGCGCCGGCGAATTCCTTTTCGCGGAATTCCTTTTCCTTGCCCAGGCCGATGAGCAGGACGCGGTCGCACAGGGTGGACGGGACGTTGTGCAGCAGCAGGGTGCTGCCGGCCTTGCCTTCCATGTCGCCGCGCCGGACGATGTCCGAAATGTATCCGCCCGAGGCGTTGTCGAGCAGTTCTGCCGGAAGGGTCAGTTTCCTCGATTCGAAAACACCGACGACCACGCAGGCGCTACGCTGTTTTTCCGGGCTTCCGCTTTTTATGCTAAATTCCACAAGCTGCTCCTGATCAAGGAAATATCAGTATTCGAGGGATTATCCTCGCATTTTTTCGGTTTCGTCAAAGCATGATATTCGAGCGCGCCGCCCGGCGCGAATTTGCCCAGGCAGCTGTCGGCATCAGCGTTGCACTGCTGGCCATTCTGACCTCCACGCATTTGATCCGCCTGCTCAAGGAAGCAGCGGGCGGACGCATTGCGCCAGAAGCCGTGGCGTCGCTGTTGGGGTTCGCGGCTTTGAATTTCATGCCCATTCTGCTGTCGTTGACACTTTTTGTGTCCATTTTGCTCAGTTTGTCCCGCGTCTACCGCGATTCGGAAATGGTGGTCTGGTTTTCCTCAGGCTTGCCCTTGACCGGCTGGATCCCGCCGGTGTTGCGCTTCGCAATCCCGATCATCGTGGCCATTGCCGCCGTGTCGGGATTCCTTGCGCCGTGGGCCAATTCCAGTTCGGCCGAATACCGTGAACGCTTGTCGGCGCGCAGCGAGATATCCCAGGTTACGCCCGGCGCCTTCCGGGAAGTGAAGAAGGGGCAGCGCGTCTTCTTCGTCGAAGGCGTGGGCGACGACGGCACCAATGTCGGCAACGTCTTCGTGGCGTCCTATCAGGAAGGCAAGCTGGGCGTGATCATGTCGGATTCCGGCTTTCAGGAAACCGCCGGCAATGGCGACCGTTTCGTCGTGCTCGAGCATGGCCGGCGCTACGAGGTCGAGCCGGGCAGTCCGGCCTTCAAGGTCATGGAATTCGAGCGCTATCGGGCGCGGGTCGAGGACGGCGAACCGACCTCGTCGGCGCCGTCGCCGAAAGGCATGCCGATTACCCAGCTGGTGCTCGACGACAGCAACGTGGCGCGCGGCGAGTTGCTGTGGCGTATCGGTCTGCCCGTCTCGGCGCTGATCCTGTGCCTGCTGGCCATTCCGCTTTCCTATGTGAATCCGCGGGCCGGGCGCTCGGCGAACATGCTGATCGCCATCCTGATCTACGCCATTTACAACAACCTGCTGTCGGTCAGTCAGGCCTGGGTGGTGCAGGGCAAGATGTCGTTCTGGGTCGGGGTGTGGGCCGCCCACGCCGTGATGCTGCTGCCCTTGCTCGCCTTGTTCTACAAACGGATCGTCGTGCGCATGCCGTGGCAGCGCTGGGGAAATTGATGTTTCGCCTGAATCTTTATCAGCGTTACCTGATACGCGAGACGTTTGCTGCGGTTTTCCTCGTGCTGGCCGCCTTTCTGGCGCTGTTCGCCTTTTTCAATTTCATCGATGAGCTGCGCAGTGTCGGCAAGGTTGGCTACACCGTTTTTCATGCGGCCTTGTTTGTCGCCCTCGGGATGCCGGGGTTGATCTATGAATTGATCCCGATTGCGACGCTGATCGGGGCGCTGTATGCCTTGTCGACCCTGGCCCGTCATTCGGAAATCACCGTCCTGCGCGCTTCCGGCCTGGCTACCGGTGATCTGCTGAAAACCCTGTTCCGGGCGGCATTGCTGCTCGCCATCCTGACCTTCGTCGTCGGCGAGGCGCTGGTGCCCTTCAGCGAACGGCTGGGGCGCGAAATCCGTGCCAAGGCGCTGAGTACGGTAATCGCCCAGAGCGGCTTCGACAGCGGCTTGTGGGTCAAGGATGGGCACAGCTTCATCAACATTCGCAGCGCGACGCCGGATGCGCCTTTGCAAGGTGTGCGCATCTACAAGTTCGACAACTCAAACCAGCTAGAATCGGTTACCGATGCCCGGCAGGCAGAATTCGAATTGCCGGATCGCTGGCGCTTGCAAGATGTCGTCAGAACCGTGCTCGACGGCGATTCGGCGCACGTCGAAACCAGTCCTGATGGCGAGTGGCGGTCGAATGTGACGCCGAATCTGTTGGCGGCACTGATGGTGTCGCCGGAACGCATGTCGCTGTTCGGTCTGCTGAACTACACCAAGCATTTGAGCGACAACAAGCAAAAGACCGAGCGTTACCAGATCGCCCTGTGGAAGAAAGTGTTCTATCCGCTGGCGGCACTGGTGATGGTGGCGCTGGCCTTGCCTTTCGGCTATTCGCACAACCGGGTGGGCGGCGTCAGCCTGAAGATATTTTCCGGCGTCATGCTCGGCATTCTCTTCTATGCGCTGAACGGGCTTGCTTCCAATCTCGGGGCGATCAATTCGTGGTCGCCGCTGTTCAGCGCCACGGCACCATCGGCGCTATTCCTGCTCGTCGCGGCGGGTATGCTGTGGTGGGTCGAGCGCCGCTGATCAGCCGGCGGCAACAACCTTGGTGCCGGCAATCCGGTCGTGCAGAAACTGTTGGTCCCTGTCTACCAGCGCCCAGAGAACTCCAATGCCGAAGAACAGAATGCTCGGCCAGGCGACGCAATAGCGCAGAACGGCCTGCAGCGGGCGCAGCGGCCCATTTTTCTCGTCGACCAAGCGCAATTTCCAGGTCTTCATCGGCAAGGTTTGTCCGCCATTGAGCCAGCACCAGACGAAATAGGCCATCAGCAGCAGGAAGACGTGGAGCCACAGCGCCTTGGCACCCACGATCCAGCCAAAGCCGGAGAGGACGATCTGCGGCAGCAAGAAGCCGATCAGCAGAATCGAGAAAACGACCAGTCCTTCATACAGCATGCTGGCCAGACGCCGCCGCAAACCCGGGAGTGCGGCGGTCATTGGTTTTGTGCGCTAGCCGGAGCGGCTGATTGGCCGGCACTTTCCGCTGCGGCTGGCGGCGTTGTCGTAGCTGGCGCCGGTTGCGGTGCCAGCAATTTCGACGACTTGCCGGTTTCGCGGATGCGTTGCCGCTCTTCGGGCGGGAGGTTTGAGTAGGCCTCCCACTTTTGCTTGACCACCTGCTTCTGCTCGGCCGGCAGCTGCGTGAAATCCTTGTAGGTGTCGCGTACCTTGTTGCGCTCGGCCGGCGATAGCGTGGCCCACTCCCGCATGCGGTCCTGCATGCGCTGCTGTTCGTCCGGCTTCATGGTCGGGTAGCGATCGGCGATGCCCAGCCATTTCTTCTTCCGGATGTTTTCCAGACTGTCCCAGTCTTTGGCCAGCGGGGCCAGAATATTCCGTTGCTGGCTGTTCAACTGGTTCCAGCCCGGCTGGGGGGGCGTGCCGATGACCACCGTCGGCGGTGGTTCGGCGGCGATGGTGGCATTCAGTGTGGCGGCGAGGATTACTCCTCCGACGAGTCGTCTAATAGCCATTCGAAGAAATCGTGATCGAGGAAAGCGTCAGGAGGTAGATCGTCGGTCAGCAAGGCACTATCCACTTCTTCCAGATTCGTGACGTACTGAACGCTGTGCCAGTAGAAGGAAATCCACATGCCGAGCAGCAAGGCCAGTACGGCGAGAATCTGCTTCAAATAAGGAATGTGCGAGCCGATACGGAAGTGCGAACCACCCAGTCCGGCGATGGACAGCTGCGGAGCGAGCTGTTTCTGCTTGCTCAGGGCGAGATGGCGTGCGGCTTCCAGCCGCCGGGCGGTGGCCGGCGGAATGTCTTTCAATCCGTGGTTCAGCGCTTGCCGAACGCGATATGCGTAACGTTCTTCGTTCATAGCTTTATGCCTTTTGCCGACAGGGCGGTTGCCAGCGTGTGGGTGGCACGCGAACAATGGGTCTTGACACTGCCTTCTGAGCAGCCCATCGCCGCTGCGGTCTCAGCGACGTCCATGTCTTCCCAATAACGCATGAGGAAGGCTTCGCGTTGACGTGCTGGCAATTTTTTTATTTCGTCTTCGATCAGGTTCAGCGTTTGAGCCTGAAGAAGCTTGCTTTCGGGCGTCTTGGGGCCGGTGTCGTCCTCGTCGGCAGCCAGTGTCTCGAGCGGGTCGTGGTCTTCGTCTTCGTCCGGCGAAAAGGCGGAAAGCAGGGTGGTCCACATCGAGCGAACCTTGCTGCGCCGGTAGTAGTCGCGAATCGTGTTCTGCAGGATGCGCTGGAAAAGCATCGGAAACTCTTCATCCGGCCGGTCCCCGTACTTTTCGGCCAGTTTCAGCATGGCGTCCTGCACAATGTCGAGCGCCGCCTCTTCGTCGCGAACGGCAAACATCGCCTGCTTGAAGGCACGGCGTTCGATCGATTCAAGAAAGCAGGAAAGTTGTTGGGGTGATGCCAGGGTGGGTCTCTTCCAAAAGGACTTGAGCGGTATGTGGATATGCCAGGAAACCTTGACCGAAAATGGTCGGTCGATTAAGGTTACGCCCTTTTAGGCAACAGCTTTTTTGGGCTCAAGAATGATGATCAGCGGTGCAGAAATTGTAATCAGGTGCCTGCAAGAAGAAAAGGTCGACTATGTGTTCGGTTACCCTGGCGGTTCCGTTCTGCATATTTATGACGCCCTTTTCAAGCAGGAGGAAGTCAAGCACATTCTGGTTCGCCATGAGCAGGCTGCTGTCCATGCCGCCGACGCCTATTCGCGCTCGTCGCAGAAGGTCGGTGTGGCGCTGGTGACTTCCGGTCCGGGTGTCACCAACACGGTTACCGGCATTGCCACCGCTTACATGGATTCGATCCCGATGGTCGTGCTGTGCGGCCAGGTGCCGACCCAGTACATCGGTCAGGACGCCTTCCAGGAGTGCGATACCGTTGGCATCACCCGTCCCTGCGTCAAGCACAATTTCCTGGTCAAGGACGTCAAGGATCTGGCGGCGACCATCAAGAAGGCTTTCCACATTGCCGCTACCGGTCGTCCGGGTCCGGTCGTCGTCGACATTCCCAAGGACATTACCGCCCAGGTTTGCGAATTCGACTACCCCAAATCGGTGCAGATGCGCTCGTACAACCCGGTGGTCAAGGGTCACCTGGGGCAGATCAAGAAGGCCGTACAGATCCTGCAGGAAGCCAAGCGCCCGATCATCTACACCGGCGGCGGGGTGATCCTGTCCGACGCAGCCGAGAAGCTGACCCAGCTGGCCCGTGCCCTCGATTTCCCGGTGACCAACACCCTGATGGGGCTGGGCGGCTATCCGGCGACCGACAAGCAGTTCGTCGGCATGCTGGGCATGCACGGCACTTTCGAAGCCAACAACGCGATGCATTTCGCCGACGTGATCCTGGCCATCGGCGCCCGCTTCGATGACCGCGTGATCGGCAATCCGGACCACTTCGGCGAAGAGAAGCGTCGCGTCATCCATATCGATATCGACCCGTCGTCGATTTCCAAGCGCGTCAAGGTCGACGTGCCCATCGTCGGCAATGTCAATGATGTGCTCGATGAAATCCTGAAGCTGATCAATGACGGCTTCAAGGCCGATCCCGAAGTTGCCGACTGGTGGAAGCAGATCGACGAATGGCGTGGTCGCAATTCGCTGGCCTATCGCCAGAGCGAGCACATCATGCCGCAGTACGTCATCGAGAAACTCTACGAAGTGACCGGCGGCGACGCCTTCGTCACCTCCGACGTCGGCCAGCACCAGATGTTCGCCGCGCAGTACTACAAGTTCGACAAGCCGCGCCGCTGGATCAACTCCGGCGGCCTGGGCACCATGGGCGTCGGCCTGCCGTACGGCATGGGCGTCCTGCTCGCCAATCCGGGTTCGCAGGTCGCCTGCGTGACTGGCGAAGGTTCGATCCAGATGTGTATCCAGGAACTGTCGACCTGCAAGCAGTACGAACTGCCGGTCAAGATCATCAACCTGAACAACGGCATGCTGGGCATGGTCCGTCAGTGGCAGGAGATGTTCTACTCCAAGCGCTATTCCCAGTCCTACGTCACCTCGCTGCCGGACTTCGTCAAGCTGGCCGAGTCCTACGGCCACGTCGGCATGCGCATCGAGAAGCCGGAAGACGTCGAGCCTGCGCTGCGCAAGGCCTTCACCGAGTACAAGGATCGCCTGGTGTTCATGGACTTCATCATTGATCCGGGCGCTAACGTGTTCCCGATGGTGGCGGCCGGCAAAGGCCTGACCGAAATGATCCTCGCCGAAGATATCTGAGCGGGGGAGGAAAAGAAAAAATGCGTCATATCATTTCCATCCTGATCGAAAACGAATCGGGTGCACTTTCCCGCGTGGCCGGCCTGTTCTCCGCCCGCGGCTACAACATCGAATCGCTGACCGTGGCACCGACGGAAGATCCGTCGCTGTCGCGGATGACCATCCTGACCTGGGGTTCCGACGAGGTGCTCGAGCAGATCACCAAGCAGCTCAACAAGCTGGTTGATGTCGTCAAGGTGGTCGATCTCTCCGAAGCTGCGCACGTCGAGCGCGAACTGATGCTGATCAAGGTTCGCGCCACCGGCAAGGACCGAGAAGAGATGAAGCGGATGGCCGATATTTTCCGTGGCCGCATTATCGACGTCACGGAATCGACCTATGTGATCGAACTGACCGGCGCAAGCTCCAAGCTCGACTCCTTCATCGCCGCGCTCGACGCCGGCCTGATTCTCGAAACCGTCCGCACCGGTGTCTGTGGCATCGGTCGCGGCGATCGTATTCTCAAAGTCTAACTATCTGTCACCAAAGAGGATTTCATGAAAGTTTATTACGACAAGGACGCCGACCTCTCGCTGATCAAGGGCAAGAAGGTCACCATCGTGGGTTACGGTTCGCAGGGCCATGCTCACGCCCAGAACCTGAAGGACTCCGGCGTCAAGGTCACCGTTGGCCTGCGCAAGGATGGCGCTTCCTGGAAGAAGGCCGAAGCGGCCGGTCTGAAGGTTGAAGAGATCGCCAAGGCCGTCAAGGGCGCCGATGTCGTCATGATCCTGTTGCCGGACGAGAACATTCCGCAGGTGTACAACGAAGAAGTCGCCCCGAACCTGAAGAAGGGCGCTGCCCTGGCTTTTGCCCACGGCTTTAACGTGCATTACAACCAGGTCGTGCCGCGCGCTGACGTGGACGTCATCATGGTTGCCCCGAAGGGCCCGGGCCACACCGTGCGTTCCGAGTACCTGAAGGGTGGCGGCGTGCCGTCCCTGATCGCCATCTACCAGGACAAGTCCGGCAAGGCTAAGGACATCGCCCTGTCCTATGCTGCTGCCAACGGCGGCACCAAGGGTGGCGTCATCGAGACCAACTTCCGCGAAGAAACCGAAACCGACCTGTTCGGCGAAC
>DATGXM010000371.1:0-8675 GCA_035298985.1 Azonexus sp.
CATCAGCAGCTTGCGGCCGAGCGCGCCGCCGGGATGCGAACGCGCGAAGTCCTCCTCGCGGAAGCCACGCGCGTCGAGCAGCGCGACGGCCAGGGCATCGCCCAGGGCCAGGGCGGCCGTGGTGCTGGCGGTCGGCGCCAGGTTGTGCGGGCAGGCTTCCTGTTCGACGCCGGCGTCGAGATGGATGTCGGCTTCGCGGGCCAGTGTCGAGGTCGGCACGCCGGTCATGGCGATGATGCGGGCGCCCTGGCGCTTCAGTGCCGGCAGGATGCTGAGCAGTTCGCCGGATTCGCCGGAATTGGACAGGGCGAGCAGCACGTCGTCGCGGGTGATCATGCCCAGGTCACCGTGGCTGGCTTCGGCCGGGTGGACGAAATAGGCCGGGGTGCCGGTGCTGGCCATGGTCGCTGCGATCTTGCGCGCGATATGCCCGGATTTGCCCATGCCGCTGACGATCAGCCGCCCATGGCAATTGAGAATCAGCTCGACAGCGCGGGAGAAATCGCCATCGAGTCGCCCCTGTAGGGCCTCCACGGCGGCGGCTTCGATGCTCAGGGTCTGGCGACCAAGTTCCAGAGCGCGTTCCGGCGAAAAGCGATGAGCGTTAAGGCTTGGGTTCATGGCTGGGCTGCGGTTAAGATGCGGGAAGTATACCTGAATCGCGAAAACGGCCCTTGAGCGCACTTTCCCTAGTCCTGTTGCTGCTTGGCGCCTCGGTCCTGGCCGTGGTGATATTCCGGCGCTTCAACCTGCCGCCGGTGCTCGGTTACCTGTTCGTCGGCAGCGTGATCGGGCCGCATGCGCTGAATCTGATGAACGACATGCACCGGGCAGAATCGCTAGCCGAATTCGGCGTCGTCTTCCTGATGTTCTCCATCGGCCTCGAATTCTCTCTGCCCAAGCTGTTCTCGATGAAGCGCATCGTGTTCGGTCTGGGCCTGCTGCAGGTGGGCGTCACCATGGCGCTGATCGCCGGGCTGATCATGCTGTTCGGGGTCAGTTGGCAACTCGGCATCGCCTTGGGCGGCGTCTTCGCCATGTCGTCGACGGCGGTTATCACCAAGCTGCTGGCCGAGCGCATGCAGCTCGATTCGGCGCACGGCCGCGAAATCATGGGCGTGCTGCTGTTCCAGGACCTAGCGGTGGTGCCCCTGCTGGTCATCATCCCATCGCTGACCGAGCCGCCGGAAAAACTGGCCGTCCTGCTCGGTATCGCCCTGCTCAAGGCCATCATCGTGCTGGCGGTCATTCTGGTCTTTGGCCAGCGCCTGATGCGCAAGTGGTTCCACTTCGTCGCCCGCGCCAAGTCCTCCGAGGTGTTCATCCTCAACGTGCTGCTGATCACGCTCAGCCTGGCCACCATCACCGAACTGGCCGGCCTGTCGCTGGCCCTCGGCGCCTTCGTCGCCGGCATGCTGATTTCGGAAACCGAGTACAAGTTCCAGGTGGAGGAGGACATCAAGCCCTTCCGCGATGTGCTGATGGGCCTCTTTTTCGTGACCATCGGCGTGAAGCTCGATTTGCACATCGTCATCGGCTTGTGGTGGCAGGTTCTGCTCGCCGTACTGGCGCTGCTGCTGCTCAAGGCGGCGACCGTCGGGCTGCTGTCGTGGCGGCTCGGCGCCTCGCCCGGCAACGCCATCCGCTCCGCCCTGTGGCTGTGCGCCGGCGGCGAATTCGGCTTCGTGCTGCTCGGCGAAGTCATGCGCATGCCGCGGGAAATCCAGCAGGTCGCGCTGACGGCACTGGTCCTGTCGATGCTCATTGCACCCTTTATTGTCCAGTACAGCGAGCGCATCGTCGTCCGCTTCGTGGCCAGCGAATGGCTGATGCGCTCGATGCAGCTGACCCGCATCGCCGCCCAGTCGATGGGGTCGGAAAGGCACGCCATCCTCTGCGGCTTCGGCCGCAACGGCCAATACCTGGCCCGTTTCCTGGGGCAGGAGGACATCAACTACGTGGCGCTCGATATCGATCCGGATCGGGTGCACGAAGCCTCGGCGGGCGGCGAAAACGTCGTCTATGGCGATGCCGGGCGCAAGGAATCCCTGATGGCAGCCGGCCTGATGCGGGCCAGCGTGATCATCGTCACCGTCAGCGATACCGCGCTTTCCGAGAAAATCCTGCACCACGTCCAGGAGTTGCGCCACGACCTGCCGGTGATCGTGCGCACGGCCGACGAGCGCGACATGGATCGCCTGACCAAGGCCGGGGCCGCCGAAGTGGTGCCCGAGGCCCTGGAGGCCAGCCTGATGCTGGCGTCACACGCGCTGGTCTTGGTCGGCGTGCCGATCAATCGCGTGCTCAAGCGTATCCGCCAGACCCGTTCGCAGCGCTACAGCCTGCTGCGCGGTTTCTACCGCGGCATCACCGACCGCGAGCACGACGAGGAAGATGAGCACCAGCCGCGCATGCATTCCGTGGTGCTGGGCGCCGGCGCAGCAGGGGTCGGCCGGACGCTTGACGATCTGGATCTGGACAATCTGGGCTGCGAAGTCAGCGCCATCCGCCGCCGCGGCATCCGGGCGTTGGAGCCGGCGCCGGAAACCCGCTTGGAAGAGGGCGACGTCGTGGTCGTGCTCGGTTTGCCGGAGGCCGTGAGTGCCGCTGAGGAACGCTTGCTGCTGAAATGAAAAAGCCCGCCGAGGCGGGCTTTGTATGCCACTGGAGTCGTTCCGGTGCAGATCAGTGTGCTTCGCAGACCGTGAATTGTTGCTGGTCCTGGTTGCCTGGAGTCAGCAGGGTGGCATCGGCTTGGTTGGCTACGCGGTCGGCGATGACGCGGATTGTGCCTGTTTGCGTATTGCCATCATCCAGCATCGTATCGATTTGGCGGGCAAAGCGGCCTTGGATCCCGCTGGAGCAAATATAGAAGTTGGCTGGCCATGGGGTGCTTGGAGCGGTCAGAATGGCATCGCCGGTAATCCCTACGATGCCTCCATCGGCATTCAGATAAATGTAGTTTGCTGCACCAACGACTGGAGTTCCTGTGGCTAGTCCCGCTAAGCGGACATGCTGCCAAAACAGATAGGATTCATCGGTGGTGGTTGCTGAATTCCAGGCGCCATTAATGCGGGCATTGCCAAGCGTGGTCGCCGGAGTGGTTGCTGCAGTTCCGCCAGTTACGTGGTTTGCCACTTGAGCGTCATCACCTGGCAGCGCGCGAAAACGATCCTGATAGGCATAGACGAACGAAGATACGGAACGGAAGTCGTTGGCAAAGTTTTTTACCTTTGCGCTATTGATCAGCTCCTGCCCCTTCAGTACCCCACCCAACAACAGCCCGATAATCACCAGCACGATGGCGATTTCGACCAGGGTGAAGCCCTTTTGTTGATTTTTCATGTCATGCTCCGGCATATGATTTTGTAAACGTAACGCAATAAGTATGCCTATGACTTTTGACCTGAATTTGATAATTCGCGGCGAGAGACTGCTTTGCGGGTGTCGAAAAATGGACAGGGTGTCCGAAAGATGAACGTCGTTTCTGTCGTCGGCTGGGGAAGGTGGCTGGCGAACTGGTCCAATTTATTGTTGGCCAGCCATCTGCTGATGCTGCATGCCTTGGCTTTCGGGGGCTGGCAGGTGCCGGCGGTACGTCTCTTGTGGCTGGTCGCGCTCGGTGTATTCCTGATCTGGCAACCTTTTGTCGCCGGCGAGCAGCGGATCAGCGGACGTCAGGCAAGCGTGCTGCTCGGTGCCACGTTGCTGTCGACCCTGCTGTTGGGTCCGTGGTTGTTGCTGATCTGGTGCGGGGTCCTGGCTGCCACGATCGGCGGCCGCGTGATGGGAACTGAACATCGTGGCGAGCGGGCGGGATACCTGTTGGCTTTCGGTTATCTGATCGGGTTGGCCGTCCTTGGCGTGGTCCCGGAAATCTCCCCGGCTGCCCAAATCGATTCCGCTTTGCGGGACGCCGTGGCCTTCCTTATGCCCATCGCCTTGCCGATTTTGCTGCTCTTCCCGGCCCGGGCGCCGCGGCGCAAGTCCGGCGAAGCCTTCGACCTGTTCTACGGAATGCTGGTCTTCCTGGTCATGGCGGTGCTGGTGCTGGGCGCGCTGGCCTATATGCCGATCGGCGGTACCGGCTATGTCGAATCACTGTTCAAGACGTCGATGAGCGTGGCCGGTGCCTTGCTGCTTGTGGCCTGGGCGTGGAATCCACGGGCCGGCTTCTCGGGGATAGGTTCGGCGATTTCGCATTATTTGCTGTCGCTGGGCATGCCGCTCGAGCAATGGCTGGTGCATTTGTCGGAAGAGAGCGAGAGGAATGCCGATCCGGCCCGTTTTCTCGAGGCGGCGATGCAACGCCTGGCGGGAACGCCCTGGGTGCTCGGCATTTCCTGGCAGATGAGCGATGGGCTGGGGGAAGTTGGCGTGTCGTCGCCCCACCGCCATGTGTGCTCGGCTGGCGAATTGACCTTGACGGTACATTTTCGCCACGTGCCGTCGCCGGCATTGCGCTGGCATGTAGAGTGGCTATTGCGCCTGGCCATCGAGTTTTACCTGGTCAAGCGCCAGAGCCAGCAGTTGCAGCAACTGGGCTATGCCCAGGCCATCTACGAAACCGGGGCGCGGGTGACTCACGACGTGAAGAACCTGCTGCAGTCCCTGCAACTTCTTTGTTACGCCGCCACCCAGCCGGGCGATCCGGCCGAAGTGGCCGGGCTGCTGCGCCGACAGTTGCCGCAGATTGTCGATCGGCTGAAATCTACCCTGGACAAATTACAGTCGCCCCAGGCCGACGATTCCGAAACCGTCGAGGCGGAATTGTGGTGGCGCCGTTTGCAGGACCGCTATGCCCACGCCAGTATCGATTGGCAAGGCAACACCACGGGGGGGGCGGTGCCGCGGGCGCTGTTCGACAGCGTGGCTGAGAACCTGCTGCAGAACGCCCTGGCCAAGCGTCAGCGCGAACCGGGACTGGCCATAGCAGTGATTTTTGATGGGGCCAGCCTGGCCGTGTCGGATAACGGCTCGGCACTTTCGCCGGCTTTGGCCAAGGCCGTGCTCAGCGAGCCCGTATCGTCGAATGACGGCCTGGGCATCGGTCTCTACCATGCCGCCCGCCAGGCCGACAGCCTGGGCTTCCGGCTGGCGCTGGCCGACAACCGTGCCGGCGAGGTGCGTTTTGTCCTGGCGCCGCCTAGGCCGCAGCCAACGACTTGAGGCCGTCCAGACGATAGACGTGGGTATTGCCCTTGCCCTTCAGGAAAATTTCCACGGGCGGCGCAAAATCGAACTCGTTGAGCAAGCGTTGATAGGTGTTGGTATCGACGTGGATCATGCCCGGCATTCCTTCGCTGGTGATCCGGCTGGCCAGATTGACGGTGTCGCCCCACAGGTCGTAGATGAATTTCTTCTTGCCGACCACGCCGGCGACGACCGGGCCGGTGCCGATGCCGATCCGCACGTTCAGTTGCATCGCATTGACCGTGAAATCGCGCCGCAGCAAGTCGCGCATGGCGATGGCCAGTTCGGCGATAGAGCGGGTGAAGTTGCCTGACGCGTCGTTCAGCCCGCCGGCGACCATGTAGGCATCGCCGATGGTCTTGATCTTTTCCATGCCGTACTGCTCGGCCAGTTCGTCGAAGGACGAGAAAATCCTGTTGAGCATGGCGAATACCTGCTGCGGCGTCATGCCTTCGGCCAGGCGAGTGAAGTTGACGATATCGACGAACATCACCGTGACCTCGGCAAAACCGTCGGCGATGGCCTGGCTGTCGCGCTTCAGGCGCTCGGCGATGGGGCCGGGCAAGATGTTGAGCAGCAGGCGTTCCGAACGCTCCTGTTCGATCTGCAGCAAGCGGTGGGTTTCCTGAAGGGTGGCCTGCAGTTTGCCTTTCTCGACGATGGCGTAGTTGAGCAGCAGATAGACGATGCTCGAAATCGCCGCGAAATTGAGGGCGAAGAAAAAGACGCTGGTTTCGGTCGACACCTTGTGGACATTGCTGACCGGCGATCCCGCCAGGTAGTAGTCGAAGAAACCGGAGAGCGTAGTCAGGAAAATGTAGGCGATAAACCAGGCAATCGATTCGCGCGGCCCGCACAGCAGCACGGCACCGATCGGTGCCAGCAAGCCCCACAGGCTCGTTCCGCTGGCCGTGATGAAGTTGCCGATGCTCCATTGCACGGCGAAAGGGGCGAACAGGAAGAGCGACAGCTGGGTGATGCGGAACCAGTCGAAATTGCCGCTGCGCACGAAATAAAACAGGTTGGCAACAAGCAGCAACTGGAAGGCGAACGGTGCCGTCGCCGAAAACTGGGGACCCATCTGGCCGTACAGGAAGAGCCACAGCATGGAGCCGGTACAGAACAGGCCGGTGGCAAAAACCAGCAGCGACTTCTTCAGGCGCATTTCGGCGTCGTCGGTTGGCCGAATGCCGCCGCTGCGCAAGGAAATGATGGCTGAATGCAGACTCACTGAAGGACTGGCCTGTCTGGCTTATACGGTTTGGCTAGCCAGTTTGGCAGCCGTGGTGGCACAGGTCAATAAGCCCGGGCCGGGCGCGGCTAAGGCAGGCGGCCGGCTGCAATGAGCCGGTTGTAGAGGATATTGGGGGAAATCCAGATCACCAGATCGTCGAATTCGTTGGTGCCGGCCGGTGTCGGGGTGTGCGATACGAAAAGGCGGTCAGTGTCGCCATTGGCAGTTTCATCGGCACTGACAGGCGCCGTGGCACCGTTGCGGCCACGCGAATAGACGACGGCAACCGCATTGTTCGCCAGTTCGCTGCCGCTGGCACAGGTCGCGCTGCCACCGCTGCCGCCCATGCCGGCAGCGGTGCTGCAGACCCGCAGATCGGCGGCAAGGGTACTGCCGGCATTCCAGGCCACCTTGATCTGGTTGGCCGTCGAAACCTGTGACGCCACCGCCTTGGTCACGGCATAGCGGATGGGATTCCCCCAGCCGTCGAGCGCATAGCCGTTTTCATTGGTCGGCCCGATGCCGAGCGTGATTGCCGGTAGGAAACCATCCCAGTTGTCGCTGCAGACGCCACCGCCGAGCGGCGCTTCGACCCCGGTCGCCCCTGCGACAGCGGGGCAAGGTAGGCGCCCATTGGCAGCCGCAAAACCGAGCAAGGCATCGCGTCCCTCGTCCAGGCGACGCTGGGTATCCGATGTGGCGATCCGTTCCATCTGAGCGCTGACCGTCATCATCAGCCCTCCCGAAAGCAGCGCGACAATAACGAGGACGATGGCCAGTTCGACCAGCGTGAAGCCGCGGCTCGCGCGTCGGATCAGGGGCAGGGGGCGGCTGCGCACGGAATCACTTTCAGCGTAAGAGTGCCCAGGGTGAGTTGGGCGACGGAGGGGGAGGGGACGGTGTAGCTGACCAAAGAAAACCACAAGCTAGGGTTGGTGACAGGGGCAAGCCAGTCTCGTGTGTCGCCATCGAAATAAAGATTTCCCAACGGTGTTCCGGCAGCGGGGAAGCTGCCGTTGTCATTGTAGTAGCGGCGTAAACCGTTTTGGACATCAAAAGCACCGCGAATCTCTGCCAATACTCGGAAACTCATAGCTTGGAGCAATTCTTGAGTGGTTACGTCGATGACTTGGTCATTGAAGGTGGCTACGGGGCCGTTGCTGACGAAAGCCGGACCGGCGACATTGCCCATATCCAGATAATTGGCGCTGGCCGGCGGCGACCCAATGCTGGGAGGCGTCCGCGTCTGGCCCGGGAGCGGGGCCCCGGGAGCGATGATCAGGGCGGCTATGCCGTTATAGGCTCCATCCAGCTGGAGTTGCCCATTGGCGATACCGGTAACGCCCAGCGGGGGAATGCTGCGAAATCCGGGGGAAAGGACATACCAGAGTTGTTCGCCGGTGGCATCGCGTAGTTCGGCCAGACCTAATGTCCGCCAAGCGATGCGGCCAATTGAAGTGCTGGTCTTGGAGCAGTTATTGTCAGCCTTGCCCTCGTTCGGCATGCCGATGACCGAAGTGTCTTCGGGGCAAGGCAGCCAACCAGGGTTGTTTCTGTGAGCAACAGACCAGGCGATCAGCGCTTCCTTGGCCTGGCGCAGGGCGGCCTGCGTGCGCATGTTCTGCTCGCGGTGCTGCTGACCTTGAGAGATCGCTGACATCAGCAGGGTGGCGCCGATACCGATAATCAGGAAAAGCAGCATGAGCAGCGCGCTGCCGGCTTGCGAACGCGATGTCTTGGCCATGGCTAAGGGACCGGGCGGGCCGGTTGCACGACAATCCGCCCACCGCCGAGCGGACTGTCGCTTTGCCCGCTCTCCGGGTAGTAGGTATTCCCGACCGGCACCCGCGGTGCCGGGCTGGCGTTGTTCCAGTCCGCTTCGCCGTTGATCCAGCGCGTGCGGCGTCCGCTGCTGCTGCGTACCTCCCCGTTGAAGGTCAGTCCGGCTTCGGTATCGTCGGCATGTTGCTGTCCGAACCACGGATTGCGCTGGCGTTGCTGGTCAAGGTAGGCGCGTTGCTGGGCGTCGAAAAAAAGGCGGCCCAGCGGCGCGTTGTCGGCTTGGCTGGGGAGGCCGGACAGGGCGAGAACGAGGAGCAGGATGAGACGCCGCATGGTCAGTTCCTGCCGCTTGGCCGGCGGGCGGTCAGCCAGTCCAGGTCACAATCCGCGCCCAGCCGGGCAGTCATTTCGCTCCGCTCGGTCGAGGCGGGGAGCGGGGCGAGTTTGCACGAGCGGACAATCACCA
>DATGXM010000372.1:0-1660 GCA_035298985.1 Azonexus sp.
ATCCCACTACGCAGATGATTGTTGAAATGTCAGCGATAATTGCCATTTTCTCCTCCTTGAGAACTAGGTTGAACACAATAACATGTCTCCAAGCAGGGTGAATCGTAGCACAATCTTTTGGGCAAACAAGCCCTTTTTTGATAAAATTCAACAAAGTGCCCCTGCGCAAATTTCGAGTGCAAATTCAGCCCCTTATTTTCAATATGCCGGGTTTTCCGCGATTCGGCGGCGATTGCCCAATCAACAAGCAGAATGACCAAGAAACTCTATATCAAGACTTATGGCTGCCAGATGAACGAGTACGACTCGGCCAAGATGGCCGAAGTCCTCGGCGCCGAAGAAGGCATGGTGATGACGGAGAACGCCGACGAAGCCGACGTGATCCTGATCAATACCTGCTCGATCCGCGAAAAAGCGCAGGAGAAGGTCTTCAGCCAGCTGGGTCGCTGGCGCGCGCTGAAGGGCCGCGAGCGGCCCGTGGTCATCGGGGTCGGCGGCTGCGTCGCCAGCCAGGAGGGCGAAGCGATCATCAAGCGCGCGCCGTACGTGGACCTGGTGTTCGGCCCGCAGACCCTGCACCGCCTGCCCGACCTGCTCCGCGCCAAGCGCGAGACCGGCAAGCCGCAGGTCGACATCAGCTTCCCCGAGATCGAGAAGTTCGACCGCCTGCCGGAACCGCGCGCCGAAGGCCCCACCGCATTCGTCTCGATCATGGAAGGCTGCTCGAAGTACTGCAGCTTCTGCGTGGTGCCCTACACCCGCGGCGAAGAGGTCAGCCGGCCGTTCGAGGACGTGCTGGTCGAAGTGGCCCAGCTCGCCGCCCAGGGCGTGCGCGAAGTCACCCTGCTCGGCCAGAACGTCAATGCCTATCGCGGGCCCATCGCCGCCATCGACAACGCGGGCGAAGGCGAGATCGCGGACCTCGGCCTGCTCATCCGCACCATCGCCGAATTCGAGGGCATCGAACGCATCCGCTTCACCACCTCGCATCCGCTGGAGTTCAGCGACTCGCTGATCGAGGCCTACCGAGACGTGCCGAAGCTCGCGAATTTCCTGCACCTGCCGGTGCAGTCGGGCAGCGACCGCATCCTCTCGGCGATGAAACGCGGCTACACCGCGCTGGAGTTCAAGCAGAAGATCCGCAAGCTGCGCGCGGTGCGCCCGGACATCTCGATCAGCTCGGACTTCATCGTCGGCTTCCCCGGCGAGACCGACGCCGATTTCGGGAAGACCATGAAACTGATCGAGGACGTCGGCTTCGACCAGAGCTTCTCCTTCATCTACTCGCGTCGCCCCGGCACGCCCGCGGCCGACATCGAAGACACCGTGAGCAACGAAGAAAAGCACGCCCGTCTCGCGCGCCTGCAGGCCGCGATCAACGACAACGCGAAGCGGATCGCGCAGGCGATGGTCGGCACCACCCAGACCGTGCTGGTCGAAGGCCCGTCGAAGAAGGATCCGAACGAGCTTACCGGCCGCACCGAGAACATGCGCTTCGTGAATTTCCCGGCGCCGGCCGGCGTGAAGCTCATCGGGCAGTTCGTGGACGTGGTCGTCACCGAAGCGATGAGCAATTCGCTGCGGGGGCGACTGGCCGGCTGAAAGCCACCGATGCGCGGCCGGCGGCCGCGCATCGTCAGTACAGCGGCGTGCCGTTGTC
>DATGXM010000373.1:0-2129 GCA_035298985.1 Azonexus sp.
GTGCGCTATGGGTTCTCGACGGTATTGGATGATCCAGCCGTCGGAGCGGGCTATAGGATCTTCTCGCGATAGGCGGCCACCGCCTGCTGGCCGGCCTGGCTGAGCGTCCCGCCGGTAACATCGGCCGGCGCCCCCATCAGCCAGCAAACGACCGTGTCGGGCTGGAAACCGGCGATAAGCGCTTTCTGCTCATCGCTGAGGGCCGACAAATCAGCCTGCAGCAAGGTGAGGTCGCCACCTGAGCAGCGTTCCCGCGTCACGGCCAGGCATTCCGGCAGGGAATCGACCGCCAGTACGGCCAGCCCCTTCCCGCTCAATGCCGCCGACGAGAAGCCCACGCCGCAGCCAATCTCCAGGACCCGCTTGCCGGGCACCAGCGAGGCCATCCAGTCGTAATCGCCGCGTCGAACATATGCCTGGCCTTCGGCTTCCCAATAGGCCATGAACTCGGCGACGCTTTGACCGCTCACGCCTCGTCCTTCATCGCATAGACGGCGGGCAGGTTGCGCCAGACGCCGCCGGCATCCATGCCAAAACCGAAAACGAAGCGATCGGGCACGGTCAGCCCGACGAAGTCGGCGGCGATCGGCTTCTGTTTGCCATTGATCTTGTCGGCAAACACCGCGGTCAGGACTTCCGCCGCCCCCATGCGGGTCAGGCTTTCCTTTACCGCAGCCAGCGTGACGCCCTCGTCGAGGATGTCATCGACGACCAGCACGGAACGCCCCTTGACCGAAGTCCACGGCGCCGTGCGCCAGGAAATCTTGCCGCCCTGCGTTTCCGGACCGTAGCGCGTGGCATGCAGGTAATCGAAATCGAGCGGAAAGCCGAGCTTGGTCATCAGCTGACCGCAAAACACGATACCGCCGGTCATCACGCACAACACCAGCGGATACTTGTCGGCCAGCCGTGCACAAATCGCCGCCGCGACCTCGTCGACGGCCCGCTGAACCGTCGATTCGTCATGGATGATTTCGGCGTTATCCAGCATGTTCCGGGCTTTGAGCAGATCCATTCAGCGCTCCATATTTTTCAGATAGGCATCGAAAGCCGGGCCGACCTCGGGGTGGCGCTGGCCGAAAACCACCGTCGCCTGCAGGTAGCCGAGCTTGGAACCGCAATCGTAACGGGTGCCGTCATAGCGGTAGGCCAGAACCTGTTCCTCGTTGAGCAGCGCGGCGATACCGTCGGTGAGCTGGATTTCGCCACCGGCGCCGGGCTGGATGTTTTCCAGGTAATGGAAGATACGCGGCGTCAGGATATAGCGGCCGACGACGGCCAGCGTGGACGGCGCTTCCTCGGGCTTCGGCTTTTCGACAATGGCGTTGATCTGCTCGACGCGCTCGGCCACCGGACGGGCATCGACGATGCCATAGCTCTTGGTGTCGGCTCGCGGCACATCCTGCACGCCGAGCACCGAGCACCGATAGTAATCGTAAGTGTCGGTCATCTGCTTCATGACCGCCGGCTTGCCATCGAGCAGGTCGTCGGCGAGGATCACCGCAAACGGCTCGTCACCGATCGCCGGCTTGGCGCACAGCACGGCATGCCCCAAGCCCAGCGCTTCGGCCTGGCGGATGTAGATGCAGTTGATGTTCTTCGGAATCATGCTGCGCACGAAGTCGAGCATCTCATGCTTGCCACGCGCCGCCAACTCGTTCTCCAGTTCGTACGCCTTGTCGAAATGGTCTTCGATGGCCCGCTTGGAACGACCGGTCACGAACACCATGTCGGTGATACCGGCGGCCACTGCCTCTTCCACGGCATACTGGATCAGCGGCTTGTCGACGATAGGCAGCATTTCCTTGGGGCTGGCCTTGGTCGCCGGCAGGAAACGCGTTCCCATGCCAGCGACGGGAAAAACCGCTTTTCTGACTTTTTTCATCATTCGACTCCCTTCTCGAGCAATTTCATCAATCCTGCCTCGTCAATCACCGTGACGCCCAGTTCCTGCGCCCTTTCCAGCTTGGAACCCGCCTCTTCGCCGGCGACCACAAAATCCGTTTTCTTCGATACGGAACCGGCCACCTTGCCGCCGGCCGCTTCGATCATGGCTTTCGCGTCGTCCCGCTTCAAGGTCGGTAGCGTACCGGTCAACACCAGCGTCTTGCCAGCGAGCAGCTGTGGTC
>DATGXM010000374.1:0-15359 GCA_035298985.1 Azonexus sp.
CGTCGAGACCGAGCGAGAAGCGATTCAGTTCGCGGGCGAAGGCTTCCAGGCGTTCGGCCTGCAAGGCGCCGAACTGGCCGACCTGCGTCGTCACCGCCTGGCTGAGCAGCGTGGCGGACTGGGCGCGTTCCTCGCGATCCCGGAAGGCATCCTCGGCATCTTCACGGCGGCCGCGCGCCAGTTCCTCGCGCAATTCCCGCTCCAGCCGCATCAGGCCTTTTTCCTGCGCCTCCTGCAAGGCGCGGAAACGCAATTCGTGCTGCTCGTCGTCCTGCTTGCGGTTACCGCGCAACAACACGGCTACCTGCAACAGGATGGCCACCACCATGCCGACCAGAATGGCCAGCCCCATCGTTTCACTCATCAACTGCTTACCTCAAGGAAAAATCGGCTCGGCTACCCTTGCCCTTATCGTCATGCTCGACCTTGGCCGGCAACAGGAAGACCCGTTCGGGCGGCACCTTGCCCTGCTCGACCAGCCAGCCCTGCACCACCTCGGCGCGGCGGTCGGCCAGGGACTTGATATCGTCATCGGTCGCCGGCAGGTTGGTCAGCATCAGCTTTTCCATTTCCTCGACCGGCAGGTCCTTCTGCAAACCGACCACGTTACGCGGCTTGGGGAATTTCGCTTCCTTGTAGGCGCGCGTCAGGTAGGTCTTGTATTCGTCGAGGCCGATTTCGATGTCGTCCAGCGACTTGCCTTCGCCCGCCTTCTTCAGATCCTTCAGCTTCTCGGCCTTCATGGCGCGCTCCAGGGCAACCCGCTTGATACCTTCCTTGTCGCTTTCCGGATCGGCCCGGCCGGTGATTTCCAGCTTCAGGGAATTGCGCTCGACCAGGGCCTTGGCCAGGCTTTCGAGCTTCTTCGTCGCGGCGGCATCGATACCGGCGCGACCCACGGCGAATTCGACATTGGACAGCTCTTCGCCGCCACCGAACATCGAGCCGAGCAAGGCAAACGGCGAGGACACGGCCTTGACGAACAGGTTGACGATGACCTTGACGATCAGGCCGCCAATGGAAAACTGCGGGTCGTCCAGCGAACCGGAAATCGGCAGGTTCAGGTCGATTTCGCCGCGATTGTTCTTGAGCAGCGAAATGGCCAGATTGACCGGCAGCTTGGTGGCGTCCGGACTTTCAACCTTGTCGCCAAAGGTAAACTGGTCGATGAACAGGCGGTTCTCGGCAGTCAGCTGGTTGTTTTCCAGCTTGTAGGCGACGTTCAGCGACAGCTTACCCTTCTCGATGGCGTAGCCGGCGTACTTGCCGGAGTACGGCGAGAAGCCGGTCAGATCGACACCGGTGATGTCGGCCTTCAGATCGAGGTAGGACTTGGCGGCCAGCGGGTTCAGCTTGGCCAGTATCTGCACCGGCGCGGAGTTGGCATACTTGCCGCGCAATTCCATGTCGGCGACGGTATCGGGTGCCGACGACAGACCACTGACCCGGCCACCCAACTTGGCGATATTGACGGTGTAGTTCGGCTTGACGAAGAAGTCGGAGAAATTGACCGTGCCGTTCTGCAGCGTGATCTTGGCAATCTTGATGGGCACCGGCGGCTTGGCAGGCGCCTGGCTCTTCGCCGCCAGCTTCGTCTCCGCCTTGCCACCAACCTTCGCCTCAACCGACTTGTCGCCCGCTGCAGCCAACGCTTGCCCTTCCGGCTTCCTGACCATGTCGACCAGATTCAGCCGACCCTCCTTGTTCAGGATCAGGCGCGAGTAAAAATCGGTTAGCGCGATCTCGCCGACATTGACCGCCATCGGCTCCAGTCTGAAATCGATGCCGCCGAAATACAGTGACTTCCACTTCAGGAAATCGGCGCTGTTCGCCTTGTCCACGGCAACGAAATCGCCCAGCGTGAAATTGCCCTTGTAGCCGGCCTTCAGCCCACCGGTATCGAGCTTGGCCGTTGCCTCGCCCTTGTTCGACACCTGCCCGCGATTCACCGACACATTGAGGAACTGGCCGAGGTAGGGTTCGAGCGGCAGCAGCGGTATCGCCTGCGTCTCGACCTTGACTGCGACATCGAGCGGATACACCTGCAGGCTGCCCTCGACATTCAGGCTGCCCTTCTTGTTGATCTGGGTCTGCACGGCGATCTTGCCTTTCCGGTTCGGCTCGTTGGTCAGACCTTCGCCGTGCAGGCTGAAACCGCCGATTTCCTGAATTGCTGCCGGCTGCGTCGTCTGGTCCTCGAAGCGAAAGCCGAGATCCTCGATGCCAAGTTTGCCGACCACGCCGATCCACGGCTTTTCTTCCTTGGCCTTGGCCTCGACCTTGGCGTCGGTCGCCCGGATGGTCTTCAGCACCGGCGAACTGACCCATTCGATCTGCCCGGCCTTGTTACGCAGCATGCGGGCACGGGCGCCGCGATTGGTCACCTCGGCGATCTCGATCCGCCGCGCCGGCAAGTCGACCTTGATGCCCTTGAAGGCCATTTTCTCGACGCGGAAACGCTCGCCGAGATCGACCTGATAGGCCACCTCACCGATTTCGATCGGTTCGGCCAGCTTGCTGTCCACCTTGCCGACGCTGGCGTGCAGGTTACGCACCTCGCCCGCTACCGGGGTCGGGTTCGATTCGTCCTGCCAGCGCAGCAGGCCGTTGGTCAAGGTAAAGCCACCGAGCGACCAGGCGAAGGGTTTGCCCGGCTCGGGCGCCGGTTCGGGCTTGGCAGGCACCGCAGCGGCCATTTTGCCGAGCAGGCGCAAGACGTTGAAATCGCCCTGTTTATTAACCGCCAGACTGACCACCGGAGCATCGAGGCCGACGTGTTTGACCGTCGCCAGGCGGTTGATCGGATCGATCTGTTCCAGTTCGACGTCGAGGCGTTTCCAGTCGATCAGCGGTGCACCATCGCTCTCGACCACCGCCAGTCCCGAAATGTGCGCGGCGCCGACCACAGTCAGCGAATAGACCTGATCCGACACCTCCTTGAACACGGCCTTCATTTCCGTATCGAGCGTACCGGCCTTCAGCCGGAAGGGGAGCGACTCAGGCAGATAAGGCTGCAATCCCGCTAGATCGAAGCGGTCCAGATCAAGACTCAGATGACTCTCATGGCTGGTCGAAAACGGCTTGCTGTCGCCGGTCAGTTCCAGGGGTGAGCCGTTGATGCTGGCCGAGAACGCCGGCTTGACCAGCACCTCGGCCTGGTAAGGCAGACTGGAGACAAATGGCAAGGCCAGATTGATGTCGCTGACCGTATGCACCTTGCCCTTCGGCTGGTCGTCGAAAACGACCTTGCCATTGATCAACTGGATATTGTTTAGCGAAAAGCGGGGTGTACCCGTATCCGGCTCGTCCTTGGGTTTCATCCACTCGTCGAGCAGGTCGGAAATGTCGTAGCGCCCCCCCTCCAGCCGGGACACCGCAATACGCAGTCCCTGCAGGCGGATTTCGTCGACCACGGCAGCCAGCTTGAACAGCGATGCCGATGACAGATTGACGAACAGTTCGTCGAAACCCGCCACCTCCTTGCCGCCTTCGGCCTTGATCGACAGGCCATTGACCCGGGCCGATAAGGTATAGGGATTGATGGC
Organism: Azonexus sp.; assembly: GCA_035298985.1. Taxonomy (GTDB): domain Bacteria; phylum Pseudomonadota; class Gammaproteobacteria; order Burkholderiales; family Rhodocyclaceae; genus Azonexus. The sequence continues at coordinate 3,546 of DATGXM010000374.1, forward strand.
AATCTGCTCGATGCTGACTTCGCGGTGCAACTGAGTAGACAGTTGCTTGAGCAAAATGGACTTTAGGAGCGGCGGCGCAGCAAAGAAGCCAAATGCGCCGAAAACCAGCAGAAATATCAACAGCCACTTGCCGAATTTGACAGTGCGCGGGGATTTCAGGGCTGCCGAAAGCCGTGACATTGACACGGAATTGCTTAGCGCCTGCATAGTCATGCTATTCTGCCCCGGAGTACCTGTTCATGGGCTAAATTTAGCACACCGGCTGCCAGGCGCCCCGTTAAAACATATGAAATGGATCGTTGACGATATCCTGCGTGCCATCGAGGCACTCAAGCGCTGGCAGACCTGGCTGGGCATCGGCTTGATCAGCATTTTTGCCGGATTGGCCTATCTGGTGACCAGTTACTCGTTCCAGACCGATGCCGTATTGATTTACCTGCATCGCACGGCGGCTTCCTGCCAGACCCTGTCGAACGGCATGATTATCGCCATGTTCTTCAGCATGATCTTTTTCACCTTCTCGGCCGTGCTGACCCTGGGCGAATTCCAGCGTTATGTCGACTACAAGCGACGTGCGGCACATCACCAGGCCCGCCAGTCGCTGATCTGGGGCATCGTCTGGATAATTACCGCCATTTCCATCGCGGTGGCTGCACTGGTTTTCTTCACCCGCTATTGCCGCTAGACTGCCGTCATGACATCCACGTCGCAGCCATGAAAATCCTCGTCGTCGAAGACAGCCGATACGCTCCAGCCCCGCTGCGGCACTATGTCGAGCACTTCGGCGCCACGGCCATCTGCGCGGCCAACGGGGCCTCGGCCCTCGAACAGTACGCGCAGCATCGTCCCGACCTGATCCTTCTTGACCTTGCCTTGCCCGACATGGATGGCCTAGTCGTCGCCGAGCGCATCAGGGCCATCGAAAACGGTGGCGAATGGACACCGATCATTTTCCTGTCGTCGACCGGCCAGGACGACGACATCGAAAAAGGCATCGCTGCCGGTGGCGATGACTACCTGCTCAAGCCGATCAGCGAAATCGTCCTCGGCGCCAAAATCCGGGCCATGCAGCGCCTGGTCCTGATGCGCGCCTCGCTGCTCTCGCTGACGCGAAAACTGGACGCAGCCAATCAGGAATTGATCCGCATCTCGTCCATCGACAACTTGACCGGCATCGCCAACCGCCGCGCTTTCGACGAAGCGCTGTCGATCGAGTGGCGCCGGGCCCGACGCCACTCCAACCCCGTCGCCCTGTTGATGTGCGATATCGACTATTTCAAGCTGTACAACGATACCTTCGGTCATCCGGCCGGCGACAAATGCCTGCGCCAAGTCGCCGCAGCCCTCAGTCGCCATTCGGAGCGCCCGTCCGATACCGTGGCCCGCCATGGCGGCGAGAGGTTCGCCGTGATCCTGGCCGAAACCACCATCGGCGGCGCCCTAATGGTGGCCGAGAAAATTCAGCAGGGCGTACATGAGCTTGATCTACGGCATCCTTCATCGCCCTTCGGCCGGGTCACGCTGAGCATCGGCATCGCCTCGGCGGCGCCGGGTTTCGACAACCCGCCCGACGACCTGCTGCTCGCTACTGAAAAAGCCCTGTACCGCGCCCAGCACGAAGGACACGACCGCATCTGCCGGGCCGACGCCGCCTGAACAGCCGCACCACCCTAGAAGTTGTTTCGCCAGCCGCGGATCGCCGCAAATACCGCCACCTTGCCGCTGTCGGTGGCCCCGTGCCGCAAGGCGGCCTGCACAACCGCCGGTTGCGTGCAGCGCAGGAAGGGATTGGTCGCCGCTTCCTCGCTCAACGTCAGAGGAACGGTGGCATGCCCGGCCGCACGCCGCGCCGCGACCCGGGCGGCCCTGTCCTGCACGGCCTCATTTTCCGGCTCAACTGCCAGCGCAAACGGCAGGTTCATCTGTGTGTATTCATGGGCACAGTAGATCAAGGTGCTGCCCGGCAATGCGGCAATGCTGTCGAGTGACGCCGACATCTGCTCCGGCGACCCTTCGAACAAGCGACCACAGCCGGCACCGAACAGCGTGTCGCCGCAAAAAAGCGCCCCGTCGACGTAGTAGGCCAGATGGCCGAGGGTGTGGCCGGGAACGGCCATGACCTGCACGCGCTGCCCGAGAACATCGATGCTTTCACCGCCCGACAGGGGGTGGGTGCGGCCTGTGATAGACTCATTGCCCGGTGCATAGACCTTGACCGGCCAGCGCGCCGCCAGTTCGGCGACCCCGCCCTGATGGTCGGGATGGTGGTGGGTGATCAGGATGCCTTCGAGGGTCAGCCCGTCAGCTTCCAGCCTGGCTTGCACCGGGGCGGCATCACCGGGGTCGACGACGTAGGCGCTCTTGCCCTGGGTCAGCAGCCAGATGTAATTGTCCTTGAACGCGGGAATGAACGACACTTCAAACATGCCGGAACTATCGAGCGACTCGCCCCGGATGTCAATTCCCGGCCTCGACCGCTGGCTGGCGTCCACGCCCGGCCGTCACGTGCTGGCGTGGGAACAGCGCCAGGTCGACGATCTGGTCACCGACATCTTTGGCTACAACGCCCTGCAGATCGGCCTGCCGCAAGCCGATTTCCTGCGTGCCAACCGCATTCCGCTCCGTCAGAAGACCGGCGATGTGGATGGCGTCGATTTCCTGTGCGATTTCTCCGCCCTGCCCATTGCCACGAGCAGCACCGACCTGGTCGTCCTGCCCCATGTCCTGGAATTCAGCGACGAACCGCACCAGATCCTGCGCGAGGTCGAACGCACCCTGATTCCGGAAGGCCAACTGATCGTCGTCGGTTTCAATCCGCTGTCGCTGTGGGGCGTCAAACGCCGCTTCGACCGCAGCGGCGAGTTTCCGTGGAATGGCAGCTATCTGTCGCTGAACCGCCTGAAGGACTGGCTGAAACTGCTCGGCTTCGAAGTCGATCGCGGTACCCTGGGCTGCTGCATCCCTCCGGTAGATCGCCTGCGCTGGCTGCAAGGCTGGCAAACCATAGACAACACCCGGGACCGCTGGTGGAATTTCTCCGGCGGCGTCTATGTGCTGCGTGCCGTCAAGCGCATGCACGGCATGCGACTGATCACCCCGGACTGGAAGAAAAAACCGGTGCGCGCCAAGGCGTTGCGCCCCATTACGCAAAAAGAAACACATGGCCACTGAAGATACGATAGAAATATTTACCGACGGCGCCTGCAAGGGCAATCCCGGCCCCGGCGGCTGGGGCGCCATCCTGCGCGCAGGAGCACACGAGAAGGAACTGTGGGGCGGCGAAAAGGAAACGACCAATAACCGCATGGAACTGACCGCCGCCATTCGCGGACTGGAAGCGTTGAAACGGCCGGTGGTCGGCACCGTCTACACCGACTCGCAATACGTCTTGAAGGGCATCAGCGAGTGGATCCACGGCTGGAAGCGCAATGGCTGGAAAACCTCGGACAAGAAGCCAGTCAAGAACGCGGACCTGTGGCAGACCCTCGATGCCCTGGTTCGCCAGCACAAGCTGCAATGGGTGTGGGTCAAGGGCCACGCCGGCCACCCGGAAAACGAACGCGCCGATGCGCTGGCCAATCGCGGCATCGACGAATTGAGAAAGTAAGGAAACAGCATGCGCCAGATCGTCCTCGATACCGAAACCACCGGCCTCGACCCGCGCTCCGGCCATCGCATCATCGAAGTCGCCTGCATCGAGATGGAAAACCGGCGGCTGACCGGGCGCCATCTGCACAAGTACGTCAATCCGGAACGCGAAATCGACGCCGGCGCCCAGGCGGTGCACGGCATCACGCTGGAATTCCTGGCCGACAAGCCGAAATTCGCCGACATCGTCGACGAGTTCCTGGAGTTCATCAGCGGCGCCGAACTGGTCATCCACAACGCCCCGTTCGACATCGGCTTCCTGAATGCCGAGCTACGCCGCCTCGACCGCGTACCGGTCGAAACCATCTGCAACGGCGTGACCGATACGCTGAAGATGGCCAAGGAACTGCATCCGGGCAAGCGCAACAGCCTGGACGCCCTGTGCGAGCGCTACGAAATCGACAACTCGACGCGTACCCTGCACGGCGCGCTGCTTGACACGGAACTGCTGGCCGACGTTTTCCTGGCCATGACGCGCGGCCAGAACACCTTGATGATCGAGCCGGACGCCGCGCCGCGCCCGAACATCGGCGCCGACGGCCGGGTGCGCGAGCGCAAGCCCTTGCTCGTCCGTCGCGCCACAGAGGACGAACTGGCCGAACACGCCAAAAACCTGGCCGGCATCGACAAGGAATCGAAAGGCGCCTGCATCTGGTTGCCGAAACCGGAAACGGAAGCCGCCTGATACCGACATGGTCCCCGTTTCCCTATTGATCTGGCTCGGCCTGGAAATCGCCGGCTACCTCTATGTCGGCCGCCACTTCCTGCATGCGGAGTGGCCGGCCGCGCTGCTCGGCGCTCTTGGGGGCATCCTTGGCGTACGCGCCGGCATCAACGCCATTACCTGGACCTTCGCCCTTACCCACGGCTCGCCGGCTCCAGCGCTGGGTTTCGTGCGCCGGGCGAAACTGGTCATCGAGGAATATCTCGCCTTCCTGCTCACCTTCGTTTTGGTCATTCCCTTCGAGCGTCTGTGGATGCCGGCCGATCGCCTGCCTCAAGGCAGCTACCCGGTCCTGCTGGTGCACGGTTACGGCTGCAGTCGGGGCGTCTGGTGGCTGCTGCGCAAACGCCTGGAAGCGGCCGGCTACACCGTCGCCACAGTCAGCCTGGCCCCGCCCTACATCAGCCTGGGCCGCCTGGAACCGCTACTGAACCAGCGCATCGAAGAAGTCTGCGCCGCCACTGACAGCCGGCAAGTCACCCTGGTCTGCCACAGCATGGGCGGCCTGATCGCCCGCTGCTACCTGGCCCGGCACGGCAAGGAGCGCGTCGCCCGACTGATCACGCTGGCCTCGCCGCACCATGGCAGCGACATGTGCCAGATCGGCTTTGGCCAGAATGCCCGCGAAATGACCAGCGGTTCACTGTGGCTGCAGGACATGGCGGCAGAACTGCTGACCGTGCCGGCGGTCAGTCTACGCAGTCCCTACGACAATTACGTGATGCCGCAGGACAACCAGCGCTTGTCCGGCGCCCGCGACATCGAACTGCCCCCGGTCGGCCACATCGCCATGCTTTATGATGGGCGCGTAGCCAGCCAACTCATCGAATTGCTGCACCAGAAAAGCCATGAATATTCCCGATAGCGCCCGCCGCCAAGCCCAGGACCTGCTCGATTTCATCGATGCCAGCCCCAGTCCCTGGCATGCCGTCCACACCTGTGAAGAACGCCTGCAAGCTGCCGGGTTCAGCCGGCTGGAGGAAAGCGAGCGCTGGGCGCTACAAGCGGGTGGCAAATACTACGTCGTGCGCGGCGGCTCATCGATCATCGCCTTCATCGTCGGCCGCGAGGCCATGGCCGAAACCGGCCTGCGCATCATTGGCGCCCACACCGATTCGCCGGGGCTGCGCATCAAGCCGAAGCCGGCCGACGAAGTCGGCGGCATGGTGCGTCTGGGCGTCGAAGTCTACGGCGGTCCCATCCTGGCAACCTTCGCCGACCGCGACCTGTCGCTGGCCGGGCGGGTCAATGTGCGCGTCGCCAGCGGTTTCGAAACGCGGCTGGTGCGCTTTGCCGATCCGCTGCTGCGCCTGCCCAACCTGGCCATCCACATGAACCGCGAGGTCAACGAGAACGGCCTGAAGTTCAACAAGCAGAGCGAACTCCCCTTGCTGCTGGGCGTTGCCGAAGATGGCGTGAAAGCCGACCAGCGTTTCCGCCTGCCGATCGCCACTGCCCTGGGCGTCAAGCCTGAGGACCTGCTGACTTGGGAACTGAACGCCTACGACACGCAGAAAGGCAGCTTCTGGGGTGCCGATCGTGAATTCATCACCGACAGCCAGCTTGACAACCTGGCTTCATGCCATGCCGCGCTGAGCGCCTTGCTGGCGACCAATACCCCGGCGGCCACGGCGCTGTGCGCCTTCTTCGACCACGAGGAAGTGGGCAGTGAGAGCGCGACCGGGGCCGGCGGTAGCTTCGTTGCCGACGTCATCGCCCGCCTGGCCGGCAACGCCGCGCTGGACGGCGAAGACCAGCGCCGCATGCGGGCACGCAGCTTCTTCATCAGCGCCGACATGGCGCACGGCTGGCACCCGAATTTCCCGGCCGCCTACGAGCCCTGCCACCATGCCCTGGTCAATGCCGGCCCGGTCATCAAGAGCAACGCCAACCAGCGCTACAGCACCAATGCCGACACGGCGGCCCGCTTCATGGCCATCTGCGACAAGGCGGGCGTACCCTGCCAGCAATACGCCCACCGCACCGACCTCGGTTGCGGTAGTACCATCGGCCCCATCGTTGCGTCGCGACTGGGCATCGCCAGCGTCGATGTCGGCTCCCCCATGTGGGCCATGCACAGCATCCGCGAAAGCGCCGGCGTGCTGGACCACAGTTACATGATCGCTGCCCTGACCACGGCCTTCGCCGACTGACATGAATGAACTGATCCTTTTCCTCGCCGGCTCGGCCGTCATCGTCTGGTGGTCGCGCAAGCCGCTGAGCAAACCGGGCAGCCACGGTTTCTACCGCTTCTTCGCGTGGGAAGCCATCCTCGGCCTGCTCGTCATGAACCGCGAGGTATGGGGCTCCGATCCCTTTTCGCCGCACCAGATGGCATCGTGGATCCTGATGATGAGCAGCATCGCCCTGGTCGCCATCGGCGTCGCGACGCTCCAGCGCGACGGCGCCCCCGATACCAGGCGCGACGACGGCTCGTTCTACGAATTCGAGAAAACGACGCAGCTCGTGTCGCACGGCATCTTCGCCTATATCCGGCATCCGATGTATGCCTCGCTGCTGGCGCTGACTTGGGGGGTTTATTTCCAGAACCCGAACCCGGTGGGAACCGCCATAGCCGCGGTGGCCAGCGTCGCCCTATGGCTGACGGCGACCACCGACGAAAAGGAATGCCTGGCCTATTTCGGCCAGGAGTACGCCGATTACATGCGACGTACCAAGCGCTTCATCCCTTTCCTGTTCTAAAGGCTACTCCGGGACGCCCTTCGTCCCCATCATCTCGTTGCAGGTCGCCCGTCCGAAGGCCTCAGCCTTTTTCGGGCTGGAAATCTGCGGTTCGTCGTAAATGCGCTTGATGATGTGATTGGTGATGCGCGCCCCGTCGCTGCCGTCCTCGACGAACAGCTTGATCGGCGTGCCCCGCTCGCGATTGTAGAAAGCCTGCAGGGCATGGTCGCGGACACGCTCGCAGAAGCGGATTTTCTGGGCGTCGGGCATGCTGTCGTCGATTTGGCCGGCATGTCCGTGCGCAAGAGCGCCACTGGAAGCCAGCAGCGCCAGCAGGAGAAGCGGAAAGCGTTTCATTTATCGGTATCCTGAATCGACGTCAAATAGGCCAGGATGTCCTGGATGTCCTGCGCCTTGAGGTCGTTGAGCCGACCGACCGTGCCTTCCTCGTCGTGCGGGCGGTCGCCCTTCAGGTAGAGGCCGACCTGGCGTTGCAGATAGTTGGTGTATTGCCCGACCAGCATCGGGAACATGCCCCGGCCCTTCCCCGTCTTGCCATGGCAGGCCGCACATTGCTTCTGGTAGATCTTCTCGCCATTTTCCAGGTTGCCCTCGGCGCGCGGAATGATCATCACGCGGTCGGCCATCAGCAGCTTGGTTAGCGCGTCCTCGTTGCCGGTATAGGTCGGCATCTTGGTATCGAGCACGATGCTGTTCAGATAGGCGGCAATATCCTTGATGTCATCATCCGACAGTTCGCGTTCCTGGGTATAGGGGAACATCGGGATATTGATCCGGGTCCGGGCGCGGAAGCTTTTCAGCTGGCTCTCGATGTATTTGACCTGCTGACCGGCGATCCGCGGGTATTCGCCCTTCTTGCCGCCCTGGCCGTTATCGCCATGGCAAGCGGCACAGGTGCCATTGATTTCCTTGCCTTTGTCGAGGTCGGCCGCCAGTGCCGCCCCGCCACACGTCAGGGCGGCCAGCAGGAAAGGAATACGCAGAGACATCAGCATGCAGTGAACTCCAGTGAAAGCTGCGGCGAATTGTCGCATCTTCCGGGCGAGCGAAAATTGACACAAATCACGCATAATTCGCCCCATGCCAACGAGTTCATGGACCAACGAAAGCGTCGATCATCAGGCCAACTTGCGCCGACTGGTCGCCGGTCGCTGGGTCGTGCTGGCCATTCTGATCCAGCTCATCCTGCTGGGACCGGGCCTGCTCGACATCCCGGTGCCGCAAGTGCCGCTGCTCGGCATCATGGCGGTGGTCGGCCTGTTCAACGCGCAGGCCCAGTGGCGGGTGGCACGCCACCAGGTGGCGACGGACGGCGAACTGTTCATCCAGCTGCTCTTCGATATCGGCGCCCTTTCTGCCGTCGTCTTCTTCAGCGGCGGCGCCGCCAACCCCCTGGTTTCGCTGCTGCTGCCGCCGGTGGCGATCGCCGCGCTGACCCTGCCCCGGCGCTACGTGGTCATCGTCAGTGCGGTGGCCATCGTCATCTACTCGCTGCTCATGGTGTTCTACATCCCGCTGCCGATGACCGATGCCACGCGCGCCACCCGCCTGCACCTGATCGGCATGTGGCTGATCTTCGTCATCTCGGCGGTGATGATCGGCTGGATCATCGTGCATATGACCCAACTGATCCGCGAGCGCGATGCCGAGTTGGCCGCCAGCCGGGAACAGGCCTTGCGCGACGAGCGCGTCATGGCGATGGGCACGCTGGCCGCCGGCGCCGCGCACGAACTGGGCACCCCCCTGGGCACCATGGCCCTGCTCGCCGGCGAATTGGCCAACGAGCCGGGCCTCAGCGAGCCGGGGCGCGAAGACATGGCCCTGCTCCGCCAACAGATTGCCGTGTGCAAACAGATCATCACCGGCCTGTCGCGCCGCGCCGGGGCCGAACGCCTGGAGAACGCCGGATTGCTGCCCGCCGACCGCTGGCTGGACGACCTGCGCCAGCACTGGCACGCCGCCCGCCCGCAGGCCAGCAGCCGGTTAGTCGTCACCAGCGACGGCAGCGCGCCGGACATCGTGGCCGACCCGCGCCTCGAACAGGCGGTTCTCAACCTGCTGAACAATGCCGCCAACGCCACGCCCCAGCCGCTGGAAATCCGCCTGGGCTGGGGCAGCGACGACCTGTGCCTGGACATTCGCGACCACGGCCCCGGTTTCCCGCCCGAAGTCCTGGCCCACGGTGGGCAGACCGGTTTTCCCGCCCATGAACGCGGCAGCGGCGTCGGCCTGATGCTGACCCGGACCGCCATCGAACAACTCGGCGGCAGGCTTTCCCTGCTCAACCCCGACGACGGCGGCGCCCTTGCCCGCATCGAACTGCCCAGAGCGAAATCATGAATCCACCGATGCTGGTCATCGATGATGACCCCAGTTTCAACGCCATTCTGGTCCGCACCCTGGAACGTCGCGGCCACCCGGCCTGCGGTGTGCTGGATGCCCAGGCGGCGCTCGACAAGGCACGCGAAATCGCCCCTGACCGCGTGGTCCTCGACCTCAACCTGAACGGCGCATCCGGGCTGGCCCTGATCCCGCAGTTGCTGGACATTGTCCCGGACTGCCGGATCGTCGTGCTGACCGGCTATGCCAGCATCGCCACCGCGGTCGACGCGGTCAAACTGGGGGCCATCCAGTACCTGGCCAAGCCGGTGGAGATCGAGGCCATCCTCTCCGCCTTCGACGAAGACGCCCACCCGGATCTTGACTTGCCCATTTCGGACGAACCGCTCTCGGTCGACCGGCTGGAATGGGAGCACATCCAACGCGTCCTCAACGAAAACGAGGGCAACATCTCGGCCACCGCGCGCGCCCTCAAAATGCACCGGCGTACCCTGCAGCGCAAGCTGTCGAAGCGGCCGGTCAAGAGCTAGACCGGGAACAATCCGCACCCCACAAAAACAAAGAGGCCGCCGCGCACGCAGGTACGCGACGGCCTGAATTTACTGAAGCAACTCAGTGCTTGTGGTCCATCATCGGCATGCCCGCCGCCATCGGACGCACCACCTTGGCATCCACCGTCTTGGCGCTGCCGTCGTCGAAAGTCAGGGTGATCGGCACGACGTCGCCTTCCTTCATCGGCGCCTTGAGGTCGATCATCATGATATGCAGGCCGCCGGGCTTGAGCACTGCTTCGCCCTTGGCCTTGATCTCGACGGCCGGCACCGGACGCATTTTCATCACCCCGCCCTCGTTGAGGTGGGTATGCAACTCGGTGATCTTGGAAGCAGAATTGTCGGCCTTGACGAGCTTCACATCCTTGTCGCCATTGTTCTTGATCACCATGAACGCGCCGGTGGCCGGGGCATTGGGCGGCGCCAGACGGACATAGGGGTCCTGGACGGCGACGTTGTCGGCGGCGCCGGCAAACACCGCGGCCGAAAAGAACAGGCCGGCGGCTAGCAGGGGAAATTGTTTCATGGACTGATGCTCCTTCACGGTTGAGTCAAATATTTGCGGACCGCCAGCGCCACCTGGTCCGGCGGCGTGGCGTGGGCGATCTTGCCGACCACCTTGCCGTCGGGATCGACGATGAAGGTATCCGACGAATGATCGACGACATAGCCGCCACCCGCCGTCTCGACCTTCTGCTCGGCATAGAAAACGCCATAGCGCTTGGCAATCTCGGCAATCGTTTCGGCGCTGCCGGTCACGCCGACGATCACCGGATGGAAGAACTCGGCATATTCCTTCAGTCTTGCCGGCGTATCGCGCTTCGGATCGACCGAGATGAAGATCATCGCCACCTTGGCCAACTCTTCAGGCGTCAACTGCTTGAGGCCCTCGGCCGTTGCCGCCAGCGACGTTGGACACACATCCGGGCAGAAGGTGTAACCGAAATAGATCAGCACCAGCTTGCCACGATAGTCGTGCAGGGAAACCGGGCCAGCGGCCGATTGCAGCGTGAAGTCACCGCCCGTCACGATGGGCGCCCGAGGCAGCGGCCGTTCCGGCATTTCCGGGTGCCACAGGGCAGCCACGCCGGCAATCGCGATGGCGAGCACAAGTGCCGCCAGGCCAAGCAAACGTTCAGACATCACTCCTGCCCTCCCGAGGTAAAGCGATAAGGCACGGCAATGCGCTCGTTGCCGGACTCGATCAACAGCGTCGCCTGCCAGTCCATGTGGCCCGTAATGCACACCGGCAGCGTCACTTCGCCGGAGAAGCGGCCGTCACCGCGCTTGGCCAGCTCCGGCCGGTTCAGTCCCATATTCATGTCGATGCCCGTGAAATCGACTTCGACACGGCTCGGCGAAAAACCGCTTGCCGCCACCTGGACCTCGAAGGGCTTGACCAGCGGAATCGGTTTTGCCCCCATTGACAGCTCGACCTCGCCCCCCGAGGGCAGTTTCACGGCACAGGCCTGCTTCTGCAGGTTGCAGGCCGGGTCCGGAAAGACGGTGACATCGGCTTTCGGCAACAGTAGCGGCGACAGTTTGTAACCGACGACAACGACCAGCGCGATCAGCTCGATGCCGATCAAATCAATCAATATCTTCTTGTTCACGAGGCCTTCTGCAGAGGAAACCATTGGGGACAGCGCATTTTCGCCGATATCCCCGGCATGAATTTAACAGACATCAATTCTTTCACGTACCACGAGGCATAGAGTGTGCGGCAAATTGTCGCAGGGACGTTTTGTCATCGGCGGCGATGGGGGAAATAGAAGTTGTGACTTCTTGTTTTGGGAGAAATCGAGATGAGTAAATTTGCAGTGAAAACCACCGCACTGGTGCTGG
>DATGXM010000375.1:0-2173 GCA_035298985.1 Azonexus sp.
GGCCAGCGCTTGGCCGGGCCGTATTCGGCGCCCGGGCAGAAGGCGACGACGCGTTCGGGCTTGTCGAGACTGAGTTCGCTCAGGGTGCGTTGCTGGTCGGCCTGGCTGGAGCGGATGCGCGGGTGGGCGATCGGCTTGGCCGGTGGCGTGCCCGGCATTTCGGCCAGTTGCACGAAGCGCTCGACCATCAGCGGCAGGGCCTGCTTGTCGAGGTTGTGGCGGATGTTGATCAGGCCGTAGCGCGATTCGCCGGTAAAGCCGACGCGTTGCGGAATGCCGGCCAGCCACGGCACCAGGGCCGATTTCAGCGAATTGGGCAGGACATAGACCGCGTCGTAGCCGCGCGCCGCCAGTTGGCGGGCCAGGCGCCAGCGCGCTTTCAGCGACAACTGGCCGTGTCCGAACGGGCTGTCGATCACATCGCGAATTTCCGGCATGCGCTGCAGCACCGGCGCTACCCAGCGGGGCGCCAGGGCGTCGAGTTGCAAGCCGGGATGGCGGGCACACAGCCGTGCGAACAGCGGTTGCGCCATGATGGTGTCGCCTATCCACGAGGGGGCGACGATGAGGGCCTTCACGAGAGCAGTTATTAGTTGCTGGTCATTAGTTGTTAGCAAAACCAGCTAGCGACTAACGACTGGCAACTACCGACTAATGATGTCCCTTGGGGGCTTCGCCGGTCAGGACGTACTTGGCGCTGCAGTACGGGCAGGTCACTTCGCCGGTCTTCACCACGTCGAGGAAGACGCGCGGGTGCTGGCTCCACAGCGGCGCATTCGGCGTCGGGCAGTGCAGCGGCAGGTCGTGGGCGGTGACTTCAATGGTCTTTTTGTCGGACATGGGTTTCTCCCTGGATTAGACGACGGCCAGCCAGTCGGCATGGGCAGCGGAGCGGCCATAGACCACGTCGAAATACTTTTCCTGCAGCGCCTTGGTGATCGGGCCACGGTGGCCGGGGCCGATCTGTCGGTTGTCGAGTTCGCGGATCGGCGTCACTTCGGCGGCGGTGCCGGTGAAGAAGGCTTCGTCGGCGCAATAGACTTCGTCGCGGGTGATGCGCTTCTCGATGACTTCGATGCCCAGTTCGCCGGCCAGTTGCATGACGGTGGCGCGGGTGATGCCTTCGAGGCAGGCGGTCAGGTCCGGCGTGTACAGCTTGCCGTTCTTGACGATGAACAGGTTCTCACCGGCGCCTTCGCAAGCGTAGCCTTCCGGATCGAGGAGCAGGGCTTCGTCGTAGCCGTCGGTGGTCGCCTCGTTGTTGGCGAGGATGGAGTTCATGTAGTTGCCGGAGGCCTTGGCGCGGACCATGGTGATATTGACGTGGTGGCGGGTGTAGGACGATGTCTTGATGCGGATGCCGCGCTGCATGCCTTCCTCGCCCAGGTAGGCGCCCCACGGCCAGGCGGCGATGATGACGTGCACCTTGGCGCCCTTCGGCGAAACGCCCATCTTTTCCGAGCCGTAGAAGGCGAGCGGACGCAGGTAGCCGGACTCGAGCTTGTTGGCGCGGATGACTTCCTTCTGCGCCTCGTTCAGCTCTTCAGCCGTGTAGGGCATCTGCATCTGGAAAATATGGGCCGAACGGAACAGGCGCTCGGTGTGCTCCTTCAAACGGAAAATCGCGGTGCCGCGTTCGGTCTTGTAGGCACGGACGCCCTCGAAGACACCCATACCGTAGTGCAGGGAGTGGGTGAGGACGTGGGTGGTCGCTTCGCGCCAGGGCACGAGCTTGCCATCCTGCCAAATGAAACCGTCGCGATCCGACATGGACATGGTGATTCTCCGTGTTGCCGTGTGTAAAAGCCCATAATTCTAGCCGAATTCAGACGGTAAAATAACGGTTTTGCCGTTTGAGCCTTGCCATGGTCTGGAAGCCCCACGTAACTGTCGCCGCCGTCGTCTATCGTGACGGCAAGTTCCTGTTGGTCGAGGAAGAAACCGAGGCCGGCCTGGCCTTCAACCAGCCCGCCGGGCATCTCGAGGAAGACGAGCCGCTGGTCGATGCCGTGGTCCGCGAGGCGCTGGAGGAAACCGCCTACCATTTCAAGCCGACGCATCTGGTCGGCGTCTATCACTGGAAGCATCCGACCAAGGAAGACACGACCTACCTGCGCTTCGCCTTTGCCGGCGAACTGCGCGGCTTCGAGGCGGAGCGCCAACTGGATGACGG
>DATGXM010000376.1:0-1832 GCA_035298985.1 Azonexus sp.
CGGCGCCACGCCAGCCGTAGATCGCCTGGTCGTCGTCGCCGACCGCCGTGAATTGGGCGCGCACCCCGGTCAGCAGCTTCAGGAGCTGGTACTGGCAGGCGTTGGTATCCTGGTATTCGTCGACCAGCAGGTAGCGCAGGCGGTTCTGCCACTTGTCGGCGACTGCCGGATGCTCGCTGAACAATTTGACCGGCAGGCCGATCAGGTCGTCGAAATCGACCGCCTGGTAAGCCTTCAGCGTCGCTTCGTAGCTCAGGTAGGCGTGGGCGGCCAGCTTCTGGTGCTCGTCGCGAGCCAGATGGCGCGCCGCTTCCGGGCTGACCAGGGCGTTCTTCCAGTTGGAGATCAGCGACTGCAGGATGCGCACCGTCGCCTTGTCCACCGTCCCCGCCGCCTCGCTCAGGATACCGGCGCAATCGGCCGAATCGAAAATGGAAAAGCGCGGCTTGTACCCCAGCACCTTGGCCTCCTCGCGCAGGATGCGCACACCGAGCGAGTGGAAGGTGGAAATCTGCAATTCGTTGGCCTGCGCCGGCGACAGGATCTTGCCGATGCGCTCCTGCATTTCCTTGGCCGCCTTGTTGGTGAAGGTGATGGCGGCGATGTTGCGCGGCTGGAAGCCGCAATCCTGGACCAGGTAGGCGATTTTCTGCGTGATCACCCGGGTCTTGCCCGAGCCGGCCCCGGCCAGCACCAGCAGGGGGCCGTCGAGGTAATGGATCGCTTCGCGTTGCTGGGGATTGAGGCCGGACATCGTTCGGATAAGACGCGCCCGGCAATGGCCGGACACGAGAAATGGCGGATTGAGATTCTAACCCAGGCACCGGCCCCGGAAAATCGGCCTGGCCAACCGACCGCTCGCCGCCTCAGACCGAGTCATCGACTCCCGGCAGAACCCGCCGGGACAGGTCGCCCGGCTTGATTAGCTCGTCGATGGCGGGACCGAGGGCGACCAGTTGCGCCGCCACTTCGCTCGCCTCATGCAAGATCTGCTCTTGGCCGGCAAAGTCGGCAATGGCGCCCGGGGCGATTTCGTCCATCTCCTGCCGCAGGCTGCGCTCGCGATCGCCTTCGACGCCCTGCAGCGATTCGACGCGGCGGATGCGCTCGCGCTCGCCACGCGACACCGGCTCGGTCGATTCCGGTGTCGGGCGCTGCTGGGTGGTCGAGGCGAGGCGTTGCAGTGTCATTCAGGGGCTCCTGCCCCCGATTACGTCATCGCGCGCGAAAAGCTTTAGAGTGCGCCGAAAACCTTCTTCAGCAGGTCGCTGCCGGCGCCCACCGGATTGGCCCGCAGCTTCTTCTCTTCCTCGGCGATCATCAGGAACAGGCCGTCCATCGCCTTGTGCGTCACGTAGCTGTCGATGTCGGCGTTCTTCTTGTCGACCAGGCCGGCGCTGGCAGCCTTGCCGGCAAACTTGTTGTACTGCTCGGCCAATTTCAGCTTTGCCGTCTGTTCCTTGACGATGGGCATGAACTTGACCGCCAGCTGGTCGCTGGAGCTGCGCTTGAAGAACTGTGTCACGCTATCGTCACCGCCGGTCAGGATGTCCTTGGCGTCGACCAGCCCGGCACTCGCCGCCTTGCCGGCCAGCTTGTTGTACTGGTCGGCCAGCTGCAGCTTGTGGGTTTCGCTCTTGACGATGGGCATGAACT
Organism: Azonexus sp.; assembly: GCA_035298985.1. Classification (GTDB taxonomy): domain Bacteria; phylum Pseudomonadota; class Gammaproteobacteria; order Burkholderiales; family Rhodocyclaceae; genus Azonexus. Next base: position 1,657 of record DATGXM010000376.1, read on the forward strand.
TGGCCGCCAGCTGGTCGGCCTGCTTGCCCATGCCGAGCATGCGTAGCGCCGATTGGCCTTTTTCGAGATAACCGGGCAGCGGAATCTTCACTTTGGGGTTGCCCATGAAACCATTGGTCTTACCGAGCGAGGACACGGCGTAATCGGCCCCCTTGGCCAGCGCCTCCTTGACTCCG
>DATGXM010000377.1:0-2913 GCA_035298985.1 Azonexus sp.
CCTCCGGCGGGATGTCGCGCCAGCGCGGCATGCCCTCGTCCCGGCGGATTTCGCGCTCCTGTTGCCAGTGCTCACGCATCTGCTGGCGCATTTCGCGCCGCTGGTCCGGCGGCAGATCGCGCCAATAAGTCTGCGCCCAGGCGCCACCCACCAAGCCGAACAGGCCCAGGAGCAACAGCGAACAGGCGGCAATACGTTTCATGGCGGAGAAAAAGCGGTGTTACGGACAGCATCATTGTCCGTCGGGCGGGCAATGCCAAGGGATTCGAAATGTAAGAATATGTTTCCCGGCCGGCCCGGGTAAAAGCTTGTTACCATTTGCCGCGTTTCATTCATCGTCCGCCCTTATCCTTGCCAGCATGAGCGAACAACACCACCACATTCTCGTCGTCGATGACGACGCCCGTTTGCGTGACCTGCTGACCCGCTATCTCGGCGAGCAGGGTTTCGAGGTCAAGGCGGCGGCCGACGGTCAGCAGATGGACAAGCTGCGGGCTCGCGAACATTACCACCTGATCGTCCTCGACCTGATGATGCCGGGCGAAGACGGCCTGTCGATCTGCCGCCGCCTGCGCGGCCAGGGCGACCAGACCCCGATCATCATGCTGACCGCCAAGGGCGACGAGGTCGACCGCATCGTCGGTCTGGAAATGGGCGCCGACGACTACCTGCCCAAGCCCTTCAACCCGCGCGAACTGCTCGCCCGTATCCACGCCGTGCTGCGCCGCCAGGGCAGCAAGCCGCCCGGCGCGCCGGAGGGCGAAGACGAAACGATCCGCTTCAGCAATATCGAGGTCGATCTGGCCGCCCGCACCCTGAAGCGCGGCGACGAACTGCAGCCGCTGACCACTGGCGAATTCGCCGTGCTCAAGGTCCTGCTCCAGCACCCGCGCCAGCCGCTGTCGCGCGACAAGCTGATGACCCTGGCCCGCGGCCGCGAGCAAGGGCCGTTCGACCGCGCCATCGACGTCCAGGTGTCCCGCCTGCGCAAGCTGATCGAAACCGACCCGGCGCAGCCGCGCTACCTGCAGACGGTGTGGGGCTTCGGCTATGTCTTTGTGCCGGACGGCGCGACGCGGGACTGAGCCATGCCCCGTACGCTGCTGGCGCGTACCTTTCTGCTGCTCGCCGTGCTGGTCCTGCTCACCACAGCGGCTTGGCTCAGCCTGTTCCGCTACATGGACGCCGAACCGCGCGCCCGCGAAACGGCGCAACTGGCCGCTTCCGCCGTCAACTTGATCCGCGCCTCGCTGTTCGCCGCCGCACCGGAACGCCGTTTCGGGCTGTTCGCCGAGTTTTCCAGCCGCGAAGGCATCAGGCTGCTGCCGGCCGAGCCGGAAGACGTCATCGAAGCCATGCCCGATTCGCGTTTCTTCACCCTGCTCCAGCGCGAACTGCATCAGCGGCTGGGCGAACATACCCGCATCGCAGCCAGTGTCGACAACGTGCCTGGCTTCTGGGTCAGCTTCCGTCTGGACGAGGGCGACGACGAGGAATACTGGCTGGTGCTGCCCCGGGAACGGGCCAAGCGCAGCTTCGCCGGCCATTGGCTGGTCTGGGGGCTGCTCGCTGTTGCGCTGGCCCTCGCCGTCGCCTGGTACATCGCCTCGCGCATCAGCCGACCGCTCAAGGCCATGGCGCAATCGGCCGAAACGGTCGGCCGCGGTCAGATCCCGGCACCCTTGCCCGAAGATGGCGCCGACGAACTGAGCCGCCTGGCCTCGGCCTTCAACACCATGGCCGCCGACCTGCAGCGCAACGAGAAGGAGCGCTCGGAGGTGCTGGCCGGCATCTCGCACGACCTGCGCACCCCGCTGACCCGCCTGCGCCTCGAGGCCGAACTCAGCGTGACCGACGAAAGTGCCCGCCAGGCGGTCGTTTCCGACATCGAGCAGATGGAAGGCGTGATCTCGCAATTCATGGACTACGCCCGCGCCGAATCGGGCGAAGCGCCGGTAGCGACCGATCTCCCCACCCTGCTCGCCGCCGTCGCCGCTCGCCAGGCCAGCGTCGGCCGGCAGATCGTCACCGACCTGGCACCGCTCGACGACGTACTGCTGCGCCCCAAGGCCATGGCGCGGGCGGTCACCAATCTGATCGACAATGCCGCCAAGTATGCCGGCGACGAAATCAGCCTGACGCTATTGGCCAGCGACAAGGAAATCCGGATCGAGATCGGCGATCACGGCCCCGGCATCCCGGAAAGCGAAGTCGATCGCCTGAAGCGCCCCTTCACCCGCCTGGAAGCGGCACGCACCAATGCCACCGGAACCGGCCTGGGCTTGGCCATCGTCGAACGCATCGCGCGGCTGCACGACGGCCGTCTCGATCTGCTGCCCAACCCGGGCGGCGGCCTGCTGGTTCGCTTGAGCCTGCCGATCAGGCGCTGAGCTTCAGGCCAAAGGATATTCACCGAGCAGCCGATAGCGATGCTCGCGAGACGCTGGCTCGGATTGAACCAGAACGAAGCGGTCACACGGCCATGACAGACGTTCCGGAACGGGAAGTTCATTCAGTTTTGCCGCGGTCGTGCCTGCCGGCAACTTGCGCAGCAGCGTTACATGCGGCGTGAATGGCCGGCCCGGCGGATCGACGGGGTAGCCTGCCCCGGTCAGTGCACTCTGCAATCGGCCATGGAGTTCGGCCAACTGCTCATGTCTTTCGTTGCATCCAGCCCAGAACAAACGGTTGTGTTGCCAGTAGCCGAGCCGGTCGATGTTCACGATGAAAGCTCCGGCCCGAACCTGCCTCGCCAGGGCATGTAGTTTGGGCACCCGGGAGACGGCGGTATCGCCGAGGAAAGCCAGGGTCAGGTGGATCGTTTCAGCGCTGGTCGGACGCCCGCCCAGCTTTCCCGCGGCGACCTGAGCCAGGTCGGCCAGCCGGCTGGCCAGTTCCGGCGACGGCCACAGG
>DATGXM010000378.1:0-1971 GCA_035298985.1 Azonexus sp.
ATGGTCGTCCCGGACGACGTGCAGGCAGTGCTGCCGGCCGTCGCCCGCCATCGTCTGCGCACGGCCCAGCAAGGCGGCAATGCGCAGAGCGAGGACATCACCCGCCTGATCCGCAGCGTCGCCATTCCCTGAGCCGTGCGCCTTATTGCCCGTTTCAAGCAATACCTTTTCCGCTGGCGCAGCGATGGAACGGCGCCGCTGCGCCTTGGCCAGCGCCGCATCTTCATCGTACCCTCGCGCGGCGGGCTGCTCTTCGCACTGGCCCTGGTGGTCATGCTGCTCGGCGCCATCAACTACAACTTGGCGCTCGGCCACGCCCTGGTCTTCCTGCTCGCCGGTCTTGGCATCGCCGGCATGATCCACACCTTCCGCAACCTGTTCGGCCTAGTCATCACGCCCGGACACTGCGAGCCGGTCTTTGTCGGGCAAACCGCCTTTTTTCCTCTGGCCTTAGATAACGACCGCCGCACACCGCGCCTGGCGCTCGAACTGGCCGCCCAAGCCGGGCTGCAGGTAGAGACCGCCGTCGACAGCCTGAGTCAGACCCGGGTCCGCGTACCGTTGCAGGCCGACCAACGCGGCTGGCTGCCGCTGCCAAGAGTCCGCCTGTCGACCCGCTATCCGCTCGGCCTGTTCACTGCCTGGGCCTATCTGCAGCCCGAGATGCGCTGCCTGGTCTATCCGAAGCCGCTTGCCGCACCGTTGCCTGAGGCCAGACCAGCGTTCAGCAACAGCACGCAACACGGTGAAGGCGGGCAGGACGATTTTGCCGGCTTCCGTGCCAGACAACCTGCCGACTCGCTACGTCACGTCGCCTGGAAAGCCAGTGCCCGAAACGGCGGCGAAGGCCCGTTACTGGTCAAGGAATTCGCCGGCGGAGCCGACAGCGAATTGATCGTCGACTGGCAGGACACCGATCCAGCGCTCCCAACTGACACCCGGCTCGGCCAGCTCACTGGCTGGGTTCTGGCTGCCGAAACGGCCGGCATGCGCTACGGTCTGCACCTGCCCGGCTTTGCCCTTCCTCCTGCCAGCGGCGATCAACACCGCCGACGCTGCCTCGAAGCGCTCGCCCTGTTTCAGCCATGAGTACCCCTGCCCGCCAGGCCCTCGACCGCCAAGCCACTCCCTGGCTGTTCATCTGCGCACTGGTCACCACCGCGCCGCATATCCTGCATCAGGCTTACTGGCTGAGCGCCTTGGCCACGCTGCTGATGCTGTGGGCGTTCCGCCTGTGGTGGAAGGATGAACGCCTGCCTGGCCGCTGGATACTGTTCCTACTGGTTATCGCCGCCTGCAGCGGCATCCTGATTGAATTCCGCACCCTTTTCGGCCGCGATGCCGGCGTCGCGATGCTGGTCGTTTTCATGGCGATGAAACTGCTCGAACTGAAATCCCGGCGCGACGCCACAGTTGTCGTTGTCCTCGGTTACTTCCTCCTTCTCACCCACTACCTGTATTCGCAAAGCATTCCGACCGGGACCTGGCTGCTGCTCGCGCTGTGGCTGGTCACCGCCACCCTGGTCCGCCTGCATGGCGGGCCACTCAGCACGACCAAGGCGACCTTGCGCTACGCGGCCAACCTCTGCCTGCAAGCCATCCCTTTCATGCTGGTGCTCTACCTCCTTTTCCCCCGGATATCCGGCCCGCTGTGGGGCCTGCCCGCCGATGCGCACGCCGGCAAGACCGGCCTGTCGGACACCATGGCGCCCGGCAGCATCTCCCAACTGGCGCAAAGCGCCGACATCGCCTTCCGGGCCCGGTTCACCGGAGCGGCACCGCCCAGGCACAAGCTTTACTGGCGTGGTCCGGTCATGGAGGAATTCGATGGCACGACCTGGCGGCCGCCGATCAGCCGCAACGCGGTGACCACCCGGGAAAACCTGTCGCCGCCCGTCCACTACGAAATGACCCTGGAGCCGCACAACCAGCGCTGGATACTGGCCCTGGATGCCCCCGTCCAGTTGCCGG
>DATGXM010000379.1:0-2266 GCA_035298985.1 Azonexus sp.
CGGAATTTCTCGGACGTTTGCTGCTCAAGGCTGCCGCCAACCTGCGTGGCATGGTTACCCTGTTCGGGCAGTTGCTGCTCGATAGTCGTTACCTGGCTAGCCATCCGCGCGACATTCCGTGGCGCGAATTCACCGCCAACGTCTACAAGGCCGGCCTGCTGGCCTTGCCGGTCACGGCCCTGGTCGGCTTCCTGATCGGGGTGACCATCAGCTACCTGTCGGCCCTGCAACTGAAGAGCTTCGGCGCCGATCTGTTCATCGTCAATATCCTCGGCATCTCGGTGATCCGCGAACTGGGGCCGGTGCTGGTTGCCGTGCTGGTGGCCGGCCGCTCGGGGTCGGCGATGACGGCGCAGATCGGGGTGATGCGGGTGACCGAGGAAATCGATGCCCTGTCGACCATGGGCATCTCGCGCAGCATACGCGTCGTGCTGCCCAAGATTGTCGGGCTAACCGTGGCCATGCCGCTGCTGGTGTTGTGGATTTCGGGAGTCGCCTTGCTCGGCGGCATGCTGGCGGCGCTGCTGCAGCTGGATTTGTCGCTGGTCTATTTTCTCGACAATCTGCCGCGGGCAGTGCCGGTCGCCAACCTTTTGATCGGCCTGGGCAAGGGCCTGGTTTTCGGTTTCGTCATCGCGCTGGTCGCCTGCCATTTCGGCCTGCACGTGAAGCCCAATACCGAGAGCCTGTCGGCCAATACGACCAGTGCCGTGGTGACGGCGATTACCTCGGTCATCCTGGTCGATGCCATTTTCGCCATCTTCACCCGGCAGATCGGGGTGCCGCAGCTATGAGCCCGCCGCCGGTCATCGAACTGGAAGGGCTGTGCACCAGCTTTCGCGGCAATGCCGTGCATCGCGACCTGGCCTTGCGGGTGGATGCCGGGCAGATCGTCGGTCTGCTTGGCGGTTCGGGCAGCGGCAAGACCACCCTGCTGCGCGAAATCCTCGGCCTGCACCGGCCCGACGCCGGTGTTGTCCGCCTGTTCGGCGTCGATCTGAACGAGCCGGATATCCAGTTGCAGCGCCATCTGCGCCGCCGCCTCGGCATGCTCTTTCAGCACGGCGCCTTGTTCTCGGCGCTGTCCGTCTTCGACAACATCGCCTTCCCGCTGCGCGAATTGCGCTGTCTCGACGGCGACTGGATACGCCGTCTGGTGCATCTCAAGCTGGCCATGGTCGGCTTGGGCGCCGAGCATGGCAAACTGATGCCGGCCGAGTTGTCCGGCGGCATGGTCAAACGCGTCGCGCTGGCCCGAGCCCTGGCGCTCGAGCCAGAATTGCTGTTGCTCGACGAGCCGACGGCCGGCCTCGACCCGGACCGCAGCCAGAACTTCGTCGAGCTGATCGGCGATCTGCAGCGCGAGCTGGGCCTGACCGTGGTGATGGTCACCCACGACCTGAATACCCTGGCCGGGCTGGCCACCCATGTTGCCGTGCTGGCCGATCAACACATCATGGCCTACGGGACGCGGGCCGAGATCATGACCGTCGACCACCCCTTCGTCACTGGGTTTTTTGGCGCAGATCGCCGGAAGCTGCTTTAATTGTCGAACATGGAAAACAAGTCGCACGCCTTCGCCGCCGGACTGTTCGCCTTGCTCCTCGGGCTGGCGGCGATCCTCGCCGTGTATTGGTTGGGGGGCGGCCGCGAGGAGGCCCATGACTACATCGTCGTCACCAAGCAGAATATCGGCGGCCTGAACCCGCAGGCACAGGTACGCTATCGCGGTATCCGGGTCGGCAAGGTCAGCGACATCCGCCTCGATCCGGACGATTACAGCAATATTCTGGTCACCATTTCGGTGAATGAAAACGTACCCTTGACGACCGGAACGGTGGCCAAGCTGAATTACCAGGGGGTGACCGGGCTGGCCCATATCCTGTTGCTGGAAACCGGCAAGGACAGTACGCCGCTTGAGCCGAACGACGAATCGCCGCCACGCATCACGATGATTCCGTCGCTATTCGACGAGTTGGGTGAAACGGGGGCGGCCACGCTGAAGCAGGCGCGGCAATTGATGGGCAGCGCCAATGCCTTGCTCAACGACGAAAACCGGGCGCATCTGACGGCGACCCTGGCCAACCTGGACAGCGCGTCGGCCAAACTGAAACCGGCGCTGGAAAATCTCAATGCCACGCTGGTCCAGATCAGGAAGGTGCTCGACGACCGCAACGTCAAGAACCTGTCGCAGGCGGCCGGCGAAGTCGGGCCGCTGCTCGCCGAGTCGCGCGTCCTGATCGGCAAGATGCAGACGGCAACCGAC
>DATGXM010000380.1:0-6247 GCA_035298985.1 Azonexus sp.
GTGTGGGCGGCGATGCTGGTGGTCGCTACCTGGCCGCTGTTTACGGCGCTGGAGGCGCGTCTCGGCCAGCGCCGGGGCTTGGCGGTGGCGATCATGAGCCTGGGCATGCTGCTCGTGCTCGTGCTGCCGCTGTGGCTGGCGATCGATACCATCTTCGAGCATTCGGAACAGCTGACCGCGGCCGGCAAGGCGGTGGCGGCCAACGGTCTGCCCCTGCCGCCGGCATGGGTGAAGACCTTGCCGCTGGTCGGCGAACGATTGGCGGCAGGCTGGACGCAATTGGCTGCCGGCGGGACGGCCGATATTGTCGCCAAGGCGACGCCCTACGCGGCCGATGCCGGCAAGTGGGTGCTCGCCCAGGTCGGCGGTTTCGGCGGCATGCTGATCCAGTTTCTGCTGGTGGTGACCATTTCGGCCATTTTCTATTCCGGGGGCGAAACCGGTGCCCGCATGGCGCGCCGTTTCGGCCGCCGCTTGGCCGGCGAACGGGGCGAGAATTCGATCGTCCTGGCCGGGCAGGCCATCCGCGGTGTGGCGCTCGGGGTTGGCGTCACCGCCATCGTGCAGACCCTCCTCGGCGGCATCGGCCTGGCCGTGGCCGGCGTGCCGCTCGCCTCGCTGCTGTCGGCGCTGATGCTGATGCTGTGCATCGCCCAGGTCGGGCCGATCCCGGTCCTGCTCCCGGCCGTGGGCTGGATGTACTGGACGGGCGATGCGGGCTGGGCAACCTTCCTGCTGGTGTGGAGCCTGATCGTCGCCAGCCTCGACAACTTCCTGCGCCCGATGCTGATCAAGCGGGGCGCCGACCTGCCCCTGCTCCTGATCTTCGCCGGGGTCATCGGCGGCATGCTGGGTTTCGGATTGATCGGGATTTTCGTCGGGCCGGTCGTGCTGGCGGTGACCTACACACTGATGCTGGCCTGGGTCGAGGATGCTCTAGGCAAGGACGAGCCGGAAGCGCCGGTAGGCGAGCCGTCAGAGCCGGCGCAGGCGGATACTGCGGAACCAACCGCCGGCTAGGGCCGGCTGATCGTATTCGAGCGCCAGTTCCGGCACGTCGTGCAATAAATCCTCGAAAACCACGTCGAGCCGGGTCGCGATGCGGCGGACCAGCGGATTGACCAGACGCCGCAACAGGGCCGGCTGGCCGCGGCGCAGGAACTTGTCGAAAACCAGCACGCTGCCGCCGGGTTTGACCACCCGGGCGATTTCGCCAAGACAGCGGGCCGGCTCCGGCACCACCGCCAGAATGAGATGCAGCACGGCGCTGTCGAAGCGGCCAGGAGCGAACGGCAGGCATTGCGCATCGCCCTGGACGGGAGCGAAATCGACGGTACCGACGCGCGGCAGGGCGCGGCGCAGCATGGCATGCGTCAGGTCGAGGCCCACGTAGTGGTGGCGCTCGGGGAGCAACGGCAGGTCGAGTCCAGTGCCGACGCCGGCCAGCAGCACCCTGCCCGGTTCGGCGGGCAGGGCGGCCAGGCTGCGTTGGCGGGCGGACGCGGTCGCCCGGGCAATGGCGGCGTCGTAGAACGGCGCGATAAGCGTGTAGCTGTGCTGGAGGCTCAATGCAGGGCGCGCGGGATGGCCAGCACGAATTCCGGGATTTCGGCTTCGAAATGAGTGCCGTCCTCGGCCACCATTTGATAGGCCCCTTTCATCGTGCCGATCGGCGTCGTCAGCGACGAGCCGCTGGTGTACTCGAAACTCTCGCCGGGCTGGAGCAGGGGCTGCTTGCCGACCACGCCCAGTCCGCGCACTTCCTGTACCTCATTGTTGGCGTCGGTGATGATCCAGTGCCGGGAAATCAGCTGGGCAGGCACTTCGCCGATGTTCCTGATGGCGATCGTATAGGCAAAAATGTAGCGGTCATTTTCCGGGTCGGATTGATCCGGGATGAATTGCGGGCGGGGGCTGACTTCGATTCGGTACTTGTTGTCGGGCATGGGATAATTTCGTTCGTTATTGTTCAGGAAAGCATCATGTCAGCCAAAGATTACGTTATTGCACCGAGCATTCTGTCGGCCAACTTCGCCAAACTGGGCGAGGAAGTGGCCAACGTCATCGCTTCGGGCGCCGACTGGATACACTTTGACGTGATGGACAACCATTATGTTCCCAACCTGACCATCGGTCCGCTGATTTGCGAGGCGATCCGCCCGTGCACCACGGCGCCGATCGACGTGCACCTGATGGTCAAGCCGGTGGACCGCATCATCCCCGATTTCATCAAGGCCGGTGCCAATATCATCACCTTCCACCCGGAAGCCTCCGAACACATCGACCGCAGCCTGTCGCTGATCCGCGACGGCGGCTGCCAGGGCGGCCTGGTCTTCAACCCGGCCACCCCGCTCGACCACCTCGACTACGTGCTCGACAAGGTCGACGTCGTGCTGCTGATGAGCGTCAACCCCGGCTTCGGCGGCCAGAAGTTCATTCCCGGCACGCTGGCCAAGGCCCGGCAGGCGCGGGCCAAGCTCGACGCCTACGAACGCGAAACTGGTCGGCGCATACGCCTGGAAATAGACGGCGGCGTGAACACCGCCAACATCGCCGAAATCGCCCGCGCCGGGGTCGATGCCTTCGTCGCCGGTTCTGCCGTCTACGGTGCCGGCAAGGACAGCGATCCGCATCGCTACGATTCCATCGTCGGCGCCCTGCGCGCCGAATTGGCCAAAGTTTGAGGCCTACCCCCGGCGGAGCACTACGCTCCAATTAGATCAATGTCATAATTCGCGGCCAGGCTTTTGCCTGAAGAGTCTTCTTTCCTTTCCTCCATGAGGGGCCGTCGATGTCGTTTCCATCCCTGCGACTGAATTTCCGGGTTGTCGCGCTATTGCTTGCGGTGCTCGCCGCTGTTGCCGCAGTCCTGCACTTTGTCTCGCCGCTGACGGGCGACGGTGCCACTTCGGCAGATAGCGGTCCCTTCCAGATTGCCGATGTCGCCAACCGCGATTTCGAGGGTTCGCCGGCGCTGGCGATCAGTTTCACGCATCCGATGAGCGGCCGGGGAGGCTACGACGAGCAGATCCAGATTTTCGAGATGCCCGCCCGCCCCACGGATGGCGCCAAAAATCGCGACGAGTCCGAGGAAGAAGAGGGCTACGGCGACAGCTCGACCCCGGTGGCCAATCCGCAAGTCAGCACCAAGCCGGAAGACGTCAAGACCGAGGGCGGCAAGCTGGTCAAGGGCGCCTGGGTCGTCGGCGACAATCCGCGCATCCTGTACTTCCCGCACATCAAGCCGCAAACCCGCTACGTGCTGCGCATCGCGGCCGGCCTGCTGTCGGCCGGCGGCCAGAAACTGAACGAGGAAGGGCGCTATTCCGTCCTCACCGCCACCGTGTCGCCGGCCTACTATTTCGCCAGCCGCGGCATGGTCCTGCCGGCCAAGCAGAATGGGGGGCTGCCGGTGGTTACCGTCAATGTGCCGGAAGTCGACATCCAGTTCCTGCGCGTCAAGCCCGACCAATTGCCGCGCTTCCTCGACAAGGTGATCAGCGGCCCGCGCAAGCCGCAGAACCGCCGCCAGGACGACGACGGCGAATACGATGACGAAGAACGCTACGATTGGCGCGCCACCGACCTCAAAGGTGCGGTCAACAATTGGTCGCTCGACGCGCTGCACAAGCTGACCGACAGCGTGTTCGTCGGCCGCTTCCTGACCGAGCAGAAGGCGAACAAGCGCAACGTCACGTTCATTCCGGTCGAGGACATCAAGGAACTGCGCGAACCCGGCATCTACATCGCGGTGATGAGCCAGCCCAATCGCTTCCGCTACGATTACCAGGTCACCTATTTCTACGTCAGCGACCTCGGCCTCGCCACCCGACTGTTCGCCAAGGGGGCCGATGCCTACGTCAGTTCGCTGAGCAGCGGCAAGGCGGTTTCCGGCGTCGAGGTCACCTGGCTGGACGAGAATGCCAAGGTCGTCGCCCGCGCCGAGACCGACAGCACCGGCCGCGCCGCCTTTGCCGAACGCCCGGCCAGCGCCCGCGTCGTGGTGGCGCGCCAGGGGCAGCAGGTGTCGATGATCACCCTCAAGGAGCCGGCCCTCGACTTGTCTGAGTACGACGTGGCCGGCCTGCCGGGCCGCCCGGTGCGCCTGTTCGCCTATTCGGGGCGCAATCTCTACCGGCCGGGCGAGAAATTCGCGCTGTCGGTTCACGCCCGCGATGCCGATGGCCGACCGGTGGCACCGCAGCCCATCCAGGCCATTCTTCGCCGCCCGGACGGCAAGAGCCACTTCACGGCTACCTGGCAGCCCGACCCCAAGCTCCCTGGCTACTACCAGAGCAACATCGACTTGCCGGTCGATGCGCCGACCGGATTCTGGACGCTGGAATTGCGCGCCGATCCGGCCGACAAGCAGGCAACGACCAGCTATCGCTTCGGCGTCGAGGAATTCCTGCCCGAACGCATGAAGCTCGACCTGTCCAGCCAGCAGGCCACGGTGGCGCCCGATGACACCCTGAACATCGCGGTCAAGGGGGCATATCTTTACGGCGCGCCGGCGGCCGGCAACCAGCTGCTCGGCGTCGCGGTTTTCGAACGCCAGAAGAATCCGCTCGCCCAGAAGCTGCCCGGTTTCGAGTTCGGCGATGTCAACGAGGAGAGCCAGCGCGAACGTGTCGAGCTGGAGCAGAACGTTCTCGATGAAAACGGCAGCCTGGCTCTTGGCGTCGATTTGTCGCCGGCCCAGGGTAAGCGTTCGCCCTACACGGTGCGCACTACGCTGAGCCTGCTCGAAAGCGGCGGCCGGCCGGTGGTGCGCAATTTCGAACGGGTCATCTGGCCGGCGCCGGTCCTGGTCGGTGTGCGGCCGCTGTTCACGGGGGACTATGCCCGCGAAGGCAGCGTCGCCCAGTTCGAGGTGATCCGTGCCAACGCCGAGGGCAAGCTGCATGGCGGGAAGGGCCTGCCGGTGCGTCTGTTCCGCGAAAACCGCGATTACTACTGGCGTTTCGACGACCAGCGCGGCTGGCATTCCGGCTTTACCGAAACCGACGAACTGGTCGATACGGCGAGCGTCAGCGTTCCCGACGGCGGGCGCGGCAAGCTTGGCCTTCCGGTCAAGTACGGCCGTTACCGGCTGGAAATCACCGATCCGGAAACCCGCCAGACCGCCAAGTATCGCTTCTACGCCGGCTGGAGCGCGCGCGGCGACGAAACGCAGGGTGTCCGTCCGGATCGCGTGGCGCTGAAGTTCGACAAGCCTGCCTACAAGGACGGCGAAACGGCCCGCCTGACCGTCACCCCGCCGCATGCCGGCGAGGCGCTGGTCACGGTCGAGGGCGACAAGACGCTGTGGGTCAAGCGCACCTCGGTGTCGGCCGACGGCACGACCCTCGACATCCCGGTCGACAAGGAATGGATGCGCCATGACCTGTACGTCTCGGTCAGCGTGCTGCGGCCCGGCGGCTCCGGCGAAAAAGTCACGCCCGCCCGGGCGCTTGGACTGGCCCATCTGCCGCTCGATCGCACCGACCGCAAGCTGACGGTCAGCGTCGAGGCGCCGAAGAAGATGCTGCCGGAAACGAAGCTCAAGGTGAAGATCAAGGCTGCCGGGGTGGCCGGCCAGAAAGCCATGGTCACGCTGTCGGCGGTCGATGTCGGCATCCTCAACATCACCCGTTTCACGACGCCCGATCCACACGGCCATTTCTTCGGCAAGCAGCGCTACGGCGCCGACCAGTATGACGTCTACGGCCGCCTGATCGAGAAGATGGCCGGCCAGAAGGGCAAGCTCAAGTTCGGCGGCGACGCCGCGCCCAAGGCGACCAAGAGCCTGCCCAAGAAGGTCAGGCTGGTCGATCTGTTCTCCGGGCCGGTCCACTTGAACGAGCAGGGCGAAGCGGAAATCGCGCTCGACGTGCCCGATTTCAACGGCACGCTGCGCCTGATGGCCGTGGTGGCGGCACCCGAGCGCTTCGGCAGCGCCGAGGCGGAAACCGTGGTCGCCGCGCCGCTGGTCGCCGAATTGATGACGCCGCGTTTCCTGACCGTCGGCGACAACGCCGTCATCGCCCTCGACCTGCACAACCTGTCCGGCGAGGCGCAGAAGCTCAAGGTCCGCGTCATCAACGGCGACGGCCTGAAAATCCAGAACGCCGAGCGGGAACTCGACCTCAAGGACCAGCAGAAGCAGACCTTGCGCTTCGCCGTCGAAGCCGGCAACGCCTTCGGCCTGGCCGATGTGCGCGTCGCTGTGAGCAGCGCCGCCGGCCTCAAGCTGGAGCGCAGCTTC
>DATGXM010000381.1:0-6616 GCA_035298985.1 Azonexus sp.
GTGGCATTGCTTGCAGTCCTGCTCGTACTTGGCATGGCCGGCGATGACCTCGCCGGGCATCAGCACCTTTTCGATGCTCTGCGCCGCGGCATGACCGGCCAGCAGCAGGCTGGCGGCGAGGATCAGACCCCCGATCAGCCGGTCAATACATGTGGACGGCAACGACATGCACGACTCCGCTAAAGACCAGCAAATACAGGAAAGGCACATGGACGATGTGCCAGTACGAAAACAGCCTCTCCCACACACTGAGTTGCGCGGCCTTGACCACCGAATCGAGATAGCGATCGATGCGTTCGCGCGCCGACTGGTAGCTGCTGACGTAGGCCCGGCGGTCGCCGCCCTTTTTTCGCCACTGGCGCCGCAGCACGCTCTTGGCATCCTCGCGGATCGCCCGGGCCAAGCGACGGCTTTTCCAGCGCAGCGTGACGAATTTCCACACCCGTCCTCGCAGGCTGCCCCCGGTGTCGAAAGCGGCATCCTGAAAAGCACGCAGGCGCGGCTCGATATCCGGGCGCAGGGCGAAAATGCTGTCCATGGTTTCGGCATTGGCCTTCAGGTCGGCCGACACATCGGCCAGCGTCAGGTGCTGGCCATATAGACCGCGATGGATGTGGCGGTAAATGAAGCGTCCGATGACGCCGCTCAAGGCCACCAGCAGCATGGCATACAGCGCCATGGCGCCATTCAGCGACCCGGTCCGGAAGGTGGAATGAAAAAGGACCAGCAGCGGCCCGACGATACCGGCGACCATGTGGTACTTGAACCAGCCTTCCATACTGCCCATGCGGTCCAGCCAGGCAACGCGCTTGCGCAACGGATAAAGCAGCAGGCTCAGCATCAGCAAACCGCCGACCAGGCCGAGGTTATAACCAAAATCCGACCCGGCTTCATAGAGCTTTGCGGCCCGAACCAGCCAGGCCAGCAAGACCAGCAGTCCGACAAGCACGGCGAGGGAACCTCTCCACATGCCGCGAAACACTTTTTCGGAGGGAGTCTTGGCCTCTCCTTCCAGCGAAATTACCGTCATCGGCCCCAGCGAACTTGCACTCATAAACCCTTAATACTCCGTTCGCATCAGGTGCGTTTTTCTTATCTCTCTGAAAACAATGGCTCTTACAACCGCGCGTTGTGCGAGGTAAAATTTCACACTCAACATGAACGAATACTAAAATAGTTCCGTCAAGCAGACAACAGGCTGGATGCCAAAACCATATGAGCGACACAGCAAAGCGGCCTCCGCCATCTCTTCCCCACCCTGAAACGAAAGGCGCCCTCGGTGCCCTGCTCGGTTTTTTCATCATTGCCGGCGCCGAATGCCAGCGGCTATGGCCGTCCGGGAACAGCCTGGTCTATCTGCTCGTCTGCGTTCCCCTGCTGGCTATCTGGATCGCCCATCTGGCCGGATGGCGGCGAGCGCGCGACATGGCAGGAACGGCGATCGACGTTTCGATTTACGTCCTGCTCGTCGCCAGCCTGGGCGGACAATTGGGCCTCAGTCCGAAACCGAGCGCGACCCTGGCCGCTACCCTGCTTTTCTGGGCGCCGCTCGTAGCCGCCTGGTTGACGTGGCGCTACCGTGCCTTCCCGTTCCGGCTGTCGCTGATGCTGGGCATCTTCTTCGTCACCCTGGCCTGGCAGTTCGCCGGCGTTCACCAGCGTATCCACGAACACCTGATCCTCGCGCTGAGCCTGGTTTTCCTGATCCGCAACCTGGCCGCCCCGGCATCGCTCCCGACGGGGAATCAGAACCTCGATACCACGACCGGCCTCCCCTCGCCGGCGTGTTTCGAGGCCGAACTAGCGCATGTGGCGGCCATTTCCGATCGCTACCGGTTGTCGATGAGCCTGATCGGCTGTCGCCTGTCAACACAGGAACGCGGGCGACACGCCGACGTCCTCCGCCGCTACGCAGAAGCCATCGGCGAACGCCTGCGCACCTCGGACACCGCCTGCCGGTGGGACGACGATACCTTCATGGTGCTATTGCCCAATACCACGGCTGCCCGGGCTGAAGCGGCATGCCGGGGGCTGCGGGAAGCCGGCGACGCGCTCGATATCGGGCTGGCGAATATCTGCGTTATCCAGCGTAGCCACGGCGACGACCCGATGAGCACGCTGGCCGCGCTCGAACACAAACTCTCGACCAGCAGCGCCCCATGTCCGAACTGATTTTCTACCTGGTACCCATCCTGCTGATCCTGATTCCCGGCGTTCTTCATGTCCGCTCCAAGAAAGTGGCTTCGGCAAAGCACCATGCGCTCCTCAAGGAAGCACAGGAATCCGGACTGACCGAACCTCCCTCCCTGCATCCGGTCATCGACCTGTCGGTCTGCGTCGGCTGTGGAACCTGCGCCCGCGGCTGCCCCGAAAATGCACTGGGCGTCATTGATGGCAAAGGGATATTGGTCAATCCATCGCACTGCATCGGCCACGGCGCCTGCGCCCCGGCCTGTCCGGTCGGCGCCATCAAGCTGGTTTTCGGCACCGCCAAGCGCGGCATGGATATTCCGCAGGTCAATCCCGATTTCGAAACGAACGTTCCCGGCATCTTCATCGCCGGCGAACTGGGCGGCATGGGCCTGATCCGCAATGCCATCCGCCAGGGAACCCAGGCCATCAGGACCATCGCGGCGCGTCCGCGCGGCGGCGCCGACTACGACGTCATCATCATCGGCGCCGGTCCAGCCGGCATCGCCGCCTCCCTGGCCGCCAAGGAAGCCGGCCTCAACTACATCACGCTCGAACAGGAGGACTCCCTGGGCGGTACCACCTATCACTATCCGCGCAATAAACTGGTGATGACCGCCCCGATGAATCTGCCGCTGATCGGTGAAATCAAGGTCCGCGAAATCAGCAAGGAAGAGCTGATGGCGATCTGGACCGGCGTTCTCGACAAGGCCAGGCCGAACATCCGGTTCAGCGAACGCATGGAGGAAATCACGCCCGGCGAAGCCCATTTCACGGTGCGTACCAACAAGGCCACCTATGCGACCGGCAACATCCTGCTCGCCATCGGTCGGCGCGGCACCCCGCGCAAACTGGGGGCCCGTGGCGAGGAACACCCCAAAGTGGTCTATCGGCTGATCGAAGCCGATCAATACCGGGGCAAGCATATCCTGGTCGTCGGCGGCGGCGACAGCGCCCTGGAAGCCGCCCTCGATATCAGTAACGAACCGGGGACGACGGTGGCCCTCAGCTATCGCGGCAAGGCATTCGACCGCGTCAAACCGAAGAACCGCACGCGACTGGCCGCAGCCATCGCAGCCGGCCGCATCGAAGAAATCCTGGAAAGTACCGTGGACGAGATCCGCCCGGAATCCGTCATCATCAAACAGGGAGGCGCGACGATGGAGCGGCGTAACGATGGAATCATCGTTTGCGCCGGCGGCGAACTACCGACGCCGATGCTGAAGAAAATCGGCATCCAGGTCGACACGCACCACGGTGACTAGCCGGGGACCGGGTGACACTTTACCGCCGCCACAATAAGTGGGAAACTATCACACAAAATCCAAATCCCATCGAAACACAGGACGCTGGAAAATATGGCCTCTTACGACGCACTGCCGCCGTTTCCTGAGGACTGGGCGCAGACCCTGGTCCTGAAGCGAAAGCAGGGGCGTAGAATACGGCCCGAAACCCTGCCACCGTACCTGACTCTCGATGGATGGGTCCTGGAAGATCGACGCTCTCACCAGGACCGACGGAAAACGCTGGACTCGGCGGCTCCCCCCAATACGAACCATGCGGACAATTCGCTGTCTTTCCGGCCATTGTCCAAATAGATCGCCCCAGATGACTGAATCCCCCCTGCAATCGGTATTACTCTCTGCAATGCACCGCGTGCTGGCGCCTGTCGTCCGCGTCATGCTGGCGCATGGGATCACCCTTCCAATGGCCATCGAACTGTTGAAGCGCGTCTTCGTCGAGGTAGCCGAACGCGACTTCAAACTCGAAAACAAGGCCTCGACCGACAGCCGGATCAGCCTGATTACCGGCGTGCACCGCAAGGATGTGAAACGCCTGCGCGAGTTGCCGGATGTCGAAGCCAATCTGCCCCCCAAGGTTTCCCTGAGTTCGCAAATCGTCGCCGCCTGGCTCACCGACCGGCGCTGGCTGGATGCCCATGGCCAGCCGCTACCGCTGTCGCGCCTCAGCACGAGCGACGGCAAGGCGTCGTTCGACTCACTGGTGGCCAGCATCAGCCAGGATATCCGCCCCCGTTCGGTGCTCGATGAATGGCTGCGGCTCGGGGTCGTCACGGTCAATGCAGCCGACGAGGTCGTGCTGGTCAGCAACGCCTTCATTCCCCGGGATGGTCTGAAAGAGAAGCTGGCCTATTACGGCCATAACCTCGGCGACCATGCAGCCGCAGCAGCCGACAATGTGCTCAGCCATGCAAGTCCGTGGTTCGAGCGGAGCGTGCATCACGACGACCTGAGTGAAGAGCAGATCGAGCGCCTGCGGGAACGCGCCTCGGAACTCGGGATGCATGTGCTGACCTCGCTCCACACCATGGCCGAGGCAGAGCACGAACTGACAGCAAAACAGCCGCCGGACAATGCCGGACCAAGCAGGCGATTTACTTGCGGCGTCTATTTCTACAGCACCGACACCCAGAACAATAACCCGGAAAAATGACCCGCCTGCTCTTTTCCCTGCTTCTTGCCGCCTTGCCCTTTGCCATTCAGGCCGCGCCCGTTTGCGTCGATCCCGAATCCCCTGGCAATAACCATCCGGCACGCGGAGGCATCGGCGGAACCGGCGCCCCGGCACAGTCGCTCCTCGCCACTAAGGACAATGCGTCAAACGGCAGTGGAGGCATCGGCGGAACGGGAACGCCGGCAGCCGGCGAAGGTGGAATCGGAGGAACCGGAGCCCCTGTCGCCGATGGATCGACCATCGGTATCGTCGGCGTCATCAGCGGCTTTGCCTCGGTCTGCGTCAACGGGGTCGAAGTACATTTCGACCACGGCGTTCCGGTCAGCGAAAACGGCGAGCCCTCCGGGTCCGACAAACTGGCGGTCGGCCAAGTCGTTTCCATCGAAGCAAACAGTTCGGCGAAGGGGCTGCATGCCCGGAACATCATGGTCCTCAACGCGCTGGAAGGCCCGATCACCCAACTGACCAAGGGCGGCAAGTCGATACAGGTGCTGGGCCAGGTGGTGACGATCAGTCCGGGCACCCGAATCAGCGGCTCCGGCCTGGCCCTCGGGCAGATGGTCAAGATCAGCGCCCTGGAAGGCGCCAACGGCACCCTGCTGGCGACCAGAATTCAGCCTAGTCCCGGGCTGAAACAGGCCAGCGTGCTGGGCACGGTCGTCCAGTCGAAGATTCATGGCGTCGCCATCGGCGCTCCAGTCGCCGCCGGTCCTGCGCTGATCAAGGGAACCTGGACCGGAAACGAGCTGGTGCCGACCTCTGTCGCGGCCGACCCGACTTATCGTTTCAAGGACACGGCCAGCCGGATCATCCTGGAAGGCCTGGTCCAGAAATCGAATGGCAGCGGCATGGTCCGCTCGGGCGGCATTGATTTCTCGGCAACGGCGCAGCAAGCGAAAACCCTGCACCTGAATCAGCGCATCTTTGTCGATCTGCAGAAGGACAAAAATGGACGCCTCGTCGTCGATCGGATCGAAGCGACCAACGGTGAGGTTCGCAATTCGCCGAACAGCGGGCGTGACGACCTGCGCAGCAATATCACGCCCGGCCGGGATAACCCCGACCCCATTACCGTGGTCGAGAAACCCGCAAAAACGGAAGTCGAGCGGACTGAGAAGGCCGAGCGCGCCGAGACGGGCGAGCGGGCGGAGAAGAGTGATCGAACCGAACGAGCCGAAAAGGCCGAACGGTCAGAGAAGGCCGAGCGTACCGAGAAGGCTGAACGGTCTGAAAAAGTCGAGCGGGCTGAGAAGGTCGAGCGGGCTGAGAAGGTCGAGCGTGCCGAGAAAGTCGAGCGTGCCGAGAAAGTCGAGCGCCCCCAGAAGGTCGAACGGGTTGAAAGAACCGAAAGGGTAGAGCGGACGGCACGCATCGAACGGCCGGAAAGACATTAACAAGCGGCGTAGTCTCCAGCCCCTACCCAGGGGCAGCGGCTCGCATTAGACTGTCGCCCTCAGCAAATTATCCCATACGCATCTTGAAGAGCAGATTCGCCCCTGTCCTGTGCTTGATCCTCCCTGTCGCCGGCCAAGCGCACGACGTGCTGACCATCAGTTCGGGCTTCGATTACTCGACCGGGAAATACGGGGCAGCGCAGAGCACTGAAACACTCTACATTCCGCTCAGCGCCAAATACGAGTCCGGCGACTGGACCTGGCGCGCCACGATCCCTTACATCGAATCGACCGGCCCGTCGGCGGTTTCGGGAAGCGGGGCAGACCGCATCGCCCTCGACAACGGACCAACGACACGCCGCAAGGTGGCCGGCCTGGGCGATATCGTCCTGTCAGCCAACCTGACAGTCTGGGCCCAAGGCCCATGGCTGGTCGACGTCGGCACGAAGTTCAAGATTGCCACGGCAGACAAGAACGAAGGGCTCGGCACCGGGGAAAACGATTACGCCGTGCAAGCCGAAGTCTATCGAACCGTGGATCGCCATACCCTCTTTGGC
>DATGXM010000382.1:0-2299 GCA_035298985.1 Azonexus sp.
ATGGGCGACCGGCCCGCCGAGCCGGTGCTCGAAGCCGGGAGCAAGCTTGAGCAGCGGGTCCACCAGCTCGCCGACCCGCGCCAGGGCCTTGCGCAGCGTCGGGTCCGGCGGTGGCGCGGGCTTCAGGAAATCGGCAACGACGGAAAGAAGGCTCACGGGTGATCTGTCTGGTTACGGGCAGCGCCGGCTATTCGGTCTGGGCGCACAGCGCCCGGCCGGCCTTGGCGCCGTTCGGGCGGTCGAGGGCGGTGGAAATCCAGTCGCCGATAGCCGCCAGTTTAGCCAGATCGATGCCGGTTTCAATGCCCAGGCCGGCGAGCAGATAGACCACGTCCTCGGTCGCCACGTTGCCGGAGGCGCCCTTGGCGTACGGGCAGCCGCCCAGGCCGGCCACCGAGGCGTCGAAGACGGCCATGCCGGCCTGCAGCGAGGCGTAGATGTTGGCGATGGCCATGCCGTAGGTGTCGTGGTAATGACCGGCCAGCTTGGCTATGGGGATGGCCTTGGCGCAGGCGTCGATCATGCGCCGCACCGAGTCCGGATTGCCGACGCCGATGGTGTCGCCGAGCGAGACTTCGTAGCAACCCATGTCGAACAGCGTCTTGGCCACGCTGGCCACCTGTTCCGGCGCGATGGCACCTTCGTAGGGGCAGCCGACGACGCAGGAAACGTAGCCGCGGACCGGGATTTCCAGCGCCGACGCGGCGGAAACGACCGGTTCGAAGCGTTTCAGGCTCTCGGCGATAGAGCAATTGATGTTTTTCCGGGAAAAGCTCTCCGATGCGGCACCGAAAATAGCCACTTCGTTGGCGCCGGCCTGCACTGCGCCGTCAAAACCCTGCAGATTGGGGGTCAGGGCCGTATAAATCGTTTGCGGCTGGCGCCGGATGCCCTGCAGGACGGCCGTGTTGTCGCCCATCTGCGGCACCCATTTCGGCGATACGAAGGAGGTGGCCTCGATGACGCACACGCCGGCAGCGGCCAGGCGCTCGATCAGTTCGATCTTGATTTCGGTCGCGACGACCTGCTTCTCGTTCTGCAGCCCATCGCGCGGGCCGACTTCGACAATTTTGACGCGCCTGGGCAGCATCACGCTTCTCCTTCGAACTCGACCAGTGCGGCACCATCGGCTACCTGTTCGCCGGCGGCGTAGCAGAAGGCCTTGACCACGCCGGCGGCGGGGGCGGTGATGGTGTGCTCCATCTTCATCGCTTCGAGGATGAGCAGCGGCGTGCCTTTTTCCACCTTCTGGCCGAGCTGGGCGAGCAGGGCGACGACCTTGCCGGGCATCGGCGCGGTCAGCCCGCCACCGTGGCTGTCGCCGGCATCGACGCGGTGCAGCGGGTCGTCGCGCAGCAGCAAGTACGTGCTCCCCTGCAGGAAGACGCTGCGCTTGTCGTCGACGGCGACGACGCTGGCCATCAGGCGGCGGTCGTCGAGTTCGACGGCGAAACGATCGCCGTCGAGCTTCTTGCCGCGCGCCACGGTGGTGTGGCCGCCGACGGTGATCTGCCACTGGTCGCCCTGGTAGCGGACCTGGGCATCGACCAGCGCTTCGCCGTCACGGAAGCTGATGGTGCGCGCCGACGACAGGTTCATCCGCCAGCCGTCGCGGGCATGCCAGGGCGACCACGGGTCGCCGCTGGCCTTGGCCGCCTGCTTGGCGGCATGCTGCTCCCACAGCAGTTCGCCGACCGTGGCGACCAACAGGGCATCGCGCGGGACGGGCTGGGCTTCGGGGAACAGGAAGTCCTTTTGCCGTTCGATCAGCCCGGTGTCGAGGTCGGCGCCGCTAGAGTTACTAAAGGCCGGGCAGGCGACGAGGCGGGACAGGAAATCGATATTGGTGGTCAGGCCGGCCACCTGGTAGTCGGCCAGGGCTTTCCGCATGCGGGCCAGCGCGCCGTCGCGGTTTTCGTCCCAGACGATCAGCTTGGCGATCATCGGGTCGTAGAAAGGCGTGATGTCGTCGCCTTCCTCGACGCCGGTATCGACCCGCACATTGATCGACTCGGCCGGCGGGGCGAGGCGGATCAGCTTGCCGGTGGCGGGCAGGAAGCCCTTGTTGGCGTCCTCAGCGTAGATACGCGCTTCCAGCGCATGGCCGCGGATGGTTAGCTGCTCCTGGCGCAGCGGCAGCGCCTGGCCGGCGGCGACGCGCAACTGCCATTCGACCAGGTCCTGGCCGGTGATCATTTCGGTGACCGGGTGCTCGACCTGCAGGCGCGTGTTCATTTCCATGAAGTAAAACATGCCGCCCGCGGCGGTGTCGACGATGAACTCGACCGTGCCGGCACCG
>DATGXM010000383.1:0-3579 GCA_035298985.1 Azonexus sp.
GCCCTGTCGCTGGTCGACGCCGCCATCCCGTCGCCGCTGCCCGGCGTCAAGCCGGGACTGGCCAATATCGTCACGCTGGTCGTGCTGGCCCGCTACGGCTGGGGCACCGCGGTGTGGGTCAGCGGCCTGCGCGTGCTGGCCGGCAGTCTGCTGCTCGGCTATTTCCTCGCCCCCGGCTTCTTCCTGTCGCTGGCCGGCACCACGCTCAGCCTGCTGACGCTGGGCCTCGCCCGCCACCTGCCGGCGCGCTGGTTCGGGCCGGTCAGCCTGTCCATCCTCGCCGCCTTCGCCCATATCGGCGGCCAGTTGCTGCTCGCCCGCGCCTGGCTGATCCCGCACGACGGCGTCTTCCTGCTCACACCGCTGTTCGCCGGCGCGGCGCTGGTATTCGGCACCATCAACGGCCTGATCGCGGCTAAACTGCTGAATGAATCCCCGCCTTCGGAAACACCTAAGGGCTCGTGAGGAGATAAATTGGATATTTGGCCGCTGGGATTGGGATGCGATGCGAGGCGCGGAGTGCGCCGTGTGGCAAGCCACACAAGCGATTCGCACCGAACCAGCGCGCCCAAGCCCAGCGAGCCAAATGTTCAAGTTATTGACGAGCGAGTCCTCCAATGTCTAAAACGATCTGCCTCGCGCTGACCGGTGCCTCCGGCATGCCCTACGGCCTGCGCCTGCTCGACTGCCTGCTCGCCGCCGGCTGCCGGGTCCAGCTGCTCTACTCGCAGGCCGCCCAGGTCGTCGCCAAGCAGGAAATGGGTGTCGACCTGCCGTCGCGCCCGGCCGACGCCAAGGCAGCCCTGCTCGCCCGCATTCCCGCCGCTGATCCCGACAAGCTGGCTGTCTATGGCCGCGAGGAATGGTTCGCCCCGGTTGCCTCCGGCTCCAATCCGCCCGACGCCATGATCGTCTGCCCGTGCAGCATGGGCACTCTGGCCGCCATCGCCCAGGGCCTGGCCGACAACCTGATCGAGCGTGCCGCCGACGTGGTGCTCAAGGAAGGCCGCAAACTGGTGCTGGTGCCGCGCGAAACGCCCTTCTCGGCCATCCACCTCGAAAACATGCTGCGTCTGAGCCGCGCCGGGGCGGTGATCCTGCCGCCCAGCCCGGGCTTCTACCAACACCCGCAAAGCGTGCAGGACATCGTTGATTTCGTCGTCGCCCGCGTCCTCGACCAGGTCGACGTGCCGCACACCCTGATGCAACGCTGGGGCGAGGCGCGCTGACATGGGCTGGTTCGATTTCGTCCGCTCGCCGGGCGGCACCTCGGTCGAAACCCTGCGCCTGCCGCTCTTCCCGCTCAATACCGTGCTTTTCCCGGGCGGCCTGCAGCCGCTGAAGATCTTCGAGCAGCGCTACCTCGACATGGCCGCCGCCTGCTTGAAGGAGGACACGCCCTTCGGCGTCTGCCTGATCGACAAGGGCGGTGAAGTCGGCGAAGCGGCCGTGCCGCACGGCGTCGGCACCCTGGCCACCATCGCCAGCTGGGAAATGGAACAGCTCGGCATCCTGCTCATCACCGCCCGCGGCGGCCGGCGCTTCCGCATCATCGACACCCAGGTCGGCGCCGGCAACCTGCTCGAAGGCAGCGTCGAACTGCTGCCGGAAACCGCCCCCACGCCGCTGCCACAGCAACGCGAACGCCTGCTGCCGCTCCTCCAGCGCATCGTCGGCGACCTCGGCCCGGAACGCATCCCGGAACCGCACCGCTACGACGACGCCGAGTGGGTCGGCTACCGGATCACCGAAGTGCTGCCCATCCAGAACCTGGCCAAGCAAAAGCTGCTCGAACTGGACGATCCGCTGGCGCGGCTGGAAATTCTGGAAAAGTACCTGAGTCAGCGGAAGTTGCTGGGGTAGGACCCGGGCTGTCCGGTTTGGGAAATGATTGATTTGTCGTTCCCGCGCAGGCGGGAACCCAGAAATGTACCAACTGGATTCCCGCCTACGCGGGAATGACGTTTAGCTGACGGGTAACTTGCCGCTGCGATCCAGATCATCAGGCCGATCCACATCGGCCAATATCCCCGAATCGTCCACCGCCAACACCTCCACCCGGTCCGCATGCTCGCGCAGGATATGGCGCGCCCCGACATCGCCGTCGAGCCGGCTCAATTCGCCCAGCCACTCCCGGGAAAAGCCGACCGGATGACCGCGTTGCCCGTCATGGGTCGGCACGACCACCGAAGCGCCGGCCAAAAGGCGTTCCTGTACGGCCTGATGGCTGGCGCTGGCGATGAAGGGCATGTCGGCCAGGGCGACCAGCCAGCCGGCGGCATCCGCCGAGGCGCGCACGCCGGCGGCCAGGCTGCTGCCCAGCCCGGCTTCCGCATCCGGATTGACGACGACGCGGCAGCCCAGCTCTTGCAAGCGTTCGCCGAGCGCTGCATCGTCGGGACGCAGCACGGCCAGTACATCGGAACAGGCTCCACGCAAACGGCTGGCGCTGGCCAGTACCAAGGGCGTGCCGTCGGCCAGCGGTTGCCAGCGCTTGTCGGTGCCGAAGCGCCGGCCGGCGCCGGCCGCCAGCAACAGCCCGACGACGCCGCGCATGCGCTTCAGGCCCGGCAGGCCAGCGGGTCGGCCGCTGCCGCTGTTTCGCGGGCGACCACGGCATTCTTGACCGCCGTCATCTCGGCCAGGATGGATACGGCGATTTCGGGCGGCGTCCGGCTGCCGATAGGCAGGCCGACCGGGCCGTGCAGGCGGTCGAGTTCGGCCTGCGACAGGTCGAAATACTGGTGCAGGCGCTCGCGGCGCTTGGCCGTATTCGCCTTCGAACCCAGCGCGCCGACGTAGAAGGCCGGCGATTTCAGCGCTTCGAGCAGCACCAGGTCGTCGAGCTTGGGATCGTGGGTCAGCGCCACCACCGCGCTGTGCGGATCGAGCGCCAGTTCGAGCACGGCGTCGTCGGGCATGCAGGTGAGTAGGTCGGCGCCGGGCACATCCCACTCCGCGCCGTACTCCTCGCGTGGATCGCAGACATGGACGCGGTAGCCGAGCTGTTGCGCCATGTTGGCCAGGAAACGGGAAATCTGGCCGGCGCCGATGATCAGCAGCCGCCAGGCTGGCCCGTGCTGGGTGACCAGCAAGCGGCCGTCCCACGACAGCTGCGCACCACCCTGGCCGCCGGCAATGCTCACCCGATTGCTCGCCACATCGAGCCGGCGTTCGACCAGTTGCCCGGCTGCGATGCGCCCGGCCAAGGCGTCGAGCAGCGCAATCTCAGGCGCCGGTTCGACGACCAGTTCGAGCGTGCCGCCGCAGGGCAGGCCGAAGCGATGGGCCTCGTCAGCCGTCACGCCGTAGTGGACGACCTGCATGGCCGGCCCGGAAAACTCGCCGGCCGCCATGCGGAGGATCAGGTCGTCCTCGATGCAGCCGCCGGACACCGAGCCCTGGACGCGGCCGTCATCGCGGATCGCCATCCAGGCCCCGGCCGGCCGCGGCGCCGAACCCCAGGTACGGGCCACGGTGACCAGCGCGAAGCGGTGGCCGGCCGCCGCCCAGCGCCTTGCGGCGTCGAGCACTTGCGTGTCGAGATTGTCCATGGCGGCCTCCTCACGCGGCGAGGTC
>DATGXM010000384.1:0-11258 GCA_035298985.1 Azonexus sp.
GTGGCATGGCTGACGAAAATCTGTTGCCCGACGACGCGGGCCAGCCACAAGGTGCCCGTAGCATCGAAGTCGGCGGCGACAGCCAGACGCGGCGCGGTTTGCTGCTTTTCCAGCCACACCTTGGCGTAATCGACCTTGGCCGCAGGCTTGCCGTCGGCCGCTGCATGGCTGGCATGGTCATGCGCCAGCGCGCTGCCGGCGAGCAGTGCACCGGCCAGCCAGACGGCGCAACGGGTCTTCAGGCTCACCATTTGGCCTGCAGTCCGACGGTGAAGGTACGCGGCAGGCCGGGCGCGAAGGTGGCGTTGCCGGACGTGACGCCGGTGCTTTCGGCATAGCGGCGGTCGGTCACGTTATGGACGTTGCCGAACAGGCTGATGTCGCGATAGAGCGGGTAGGCGCCGCGCAGGTTGAGCAGGTCGTGGCCGTCGTATTTCGTGATGTTGGCCTGATCGGACCACCAACTGCTGAAATGCAGCCATTCGGCCTGGGCCATGCCGGTCTTGGCATCGCCCCAGGTCAGACGGGTATTGGTGATGGTGCGCGGGGCGAGTTCCATTTCCTTGCCAGTGTAGTCGACATTCCCGACCCGCCAGTCGCCATAGGTGTGCTTGGCGTGCGAGATGGCGGCATCGAGGCGCCAGGCGGCGGCGAGCTGGACGCCGAGGCCGATTTCGATGCCTTTGTGCAGCGTCTTGCCGGCGTTGGTGGCGGTCGTGATGTTGGTGACCGGGTCACGGTAGCTCAGGATGTCGTCGGTCTTGGTCATGTAGTAGACCGACACCTCGTAATTGACGGCGGAATTGACCTTGCCGCGCAGGCCGGTTTCGACGCTGTCGACCTTGATCGGCTTCAGGTTGCTGGCAGCCACGGCGGCGGCATTGGCGGCGGCGGCGCTGGCGGCCACGGCGGGGCGGAACAACTGGCCTTCCGAGGGAGCGCGGAAAGCGTGGTTGTAGGCGGCGAAAGCGTTCAGCGAGTCGCTGAAGGCGTAAGTCGCACCCAGCTTCGGGCTGAGGTGGTTGAAACTGTGGTCGCCGTCGGCCACCTGGCCGTAATAGGCGGAACCGACAACGATGGGCGAGGTGCCGTAGCGGTTGTCGAAGCGATAGGTGACATGATCCTGGCGCAGGCCGGCGGTGATGCGCAGCCGGTCGGTCGGCGAAACCTCGCCATGCACATAGGGCGAAACGCCCTGGTAGGTCACGTCGTAGTCATAGACCCGGGCGCCCAGGGTGTAGCCGGTATAGATCCTGGTGTAACCGCTGCCGATGGAGGTGGTGTTGATACGGTTCTCGACGCGACTCCCGGGACTGTGGTCGAGGTCGACGCCGACAATGACGCGGGTGCGCAGCGGCGCGAAATCGTGGCGGTACTTGATCTGGGCGCCGAAGGACTGGTTTTCGGTGGTGTAGATGGTCGGATCGTAGGACAGCGACCAGTTGGCCAGCAGGTCCATGGAGTCATTGCGGTAATAGGGCGTGATGCTGAGCAGCGAGTTGCCCCATTCCCTTTCGTAGGCGGTCGACAGGCGGAAGGCCTCGACCTTGCGCAGCGAGATCGGCGTGTAGTTGGCCTTCGGATTGTTGTCGTAGTCGCTCTTCGAAATGGCCGAGCTGCCGGCCGTCTGCTGGTCGATCTTGGAGAAGGTGGCGACCGTCTTCAGCGTCGCGTCGTCGCCGATGGCGCTGTCCCAGCGCAGGGTGCCGCTCTGCCGGTCGTAGGCGGTGGAGTCGCGCCAGCCGTCGGTGTGACTGAGGTTGAGGTCGGCCCGGAATGCATGGTCGCCGAAGGCGCTGCCACCGGAAACCATGGTCCGTGCCCAGCCGTAGCTGCCGCCCTCGATGGAGCCTTCGATTTCCGGTTTGGTCGGCGGCTTGCGGGTCAGCACATTGACCACGCCGCCGATGGCGTCGGAACCGTAGAGCGCGCTGCCCGGCCCCTTGTTGATCTCGATGCCGCCGGCCATCGGCAGGTTCACTTCGTACAGGGCGTTGTGATTGAAGAAGCCGGTGGAGCGGGTCGGCACGCCGTCTTCCAGGTAGAGATAGACCGGGTTGGTGGTCAGCGGCTGGCGGATGGCGGTCTGGTGGCCTTCGCCGCCGGTCACATTGACCCAGACGCCGGCTACCTGGCCCATGATTTCGCTGGGGTGGGTCGGCTTGACCTCGCGCAGGGTCTTTTCCTTGATGACGCCGACGGTGGCCGGGGTTTCGCTGACCAGTTGCCCTTCGCGGGTGGCAGTGACGGTGACTTCACCGAGGGCGGTATCGGCAGCGACTGCACCAAGCGAGGTAAATGCCGAAATTACTGCCAGCGCCAGCGGCGCCAGTGCGAAAGTCTTCATCATCGAACCCTATTTGATCTGTATCAAAAATACTTTATTAAACAGCCAGTTAGGACCGAATATTACGGATCGCCACCCTGTGCGGGAATGTGGCAAATTGTCGCACCTGAGTGCGCAGATGTCCGGCCGGCCGCCGTTTCACACCGATGTCATGCAAAGGCGGCCGGTGTTTTGTCGTGAGCGACGCTCAGAACTTGAGGTTCAGCCCGGCATAGAAGGAGCGGCCCATGCCCGGCACGGCGATGCCCCAGGGGATACCGTTGATGCTCATGGTCGTTCCCTGGCCGGTATAGCTGCCGCCGGTCGGCAGGCTGTAGAAGCGGTCGAACAGGTTTTCCACGCCGAAATCGACGCGCAGGTTCTGCCAGGTGTAGCTGGCGCGCAGATGGGTCAGGCTGTAGCCGGCAGTGGTGACTTCGTTGCGCACGCCCGATACGTCGTGCTTGCCCTGGACGCCGACGAACTCGACGGCGTTGGCCCAGCCGCCGGACTGGTGGGTCAGGCTCAGCTTGGCGTTGAGCGGCATGATGTTGTACAGGTTGTCGCCGGTGGCCCTGTTTTCGCCCCGTGTGTAGTTGATCAGGCCCTTGACGCCGAATTCGCCGAGGCCGGTCCAGGCCAGCGGCGCGCGGCCGGAGAGGTCGAGGCCGTACAGGCGGGCGGACTGGTTGCTGTACTGCAGCACGACGAACTGGTTGCGTGTCGTCGTGTTGTTGGCCGTGCAGGCCGAACCGGTCGTACAGCGCACGGCGTCGATGTAGTCGTCGACGTGGGTGTAGTACGGCGTCGCCTTGAGTTCCCAGCTGCGGTCGGCGGCGTGCCAGTCGACGGTGACGGAGGCGGTGTAGGCCTTTTCGGCTTTCAGGTCGGGGTTGCCGACGTAGCCGTTGCCGTCGCCGACGAAGTTGTTCATGACCGCGGCCATGCTCCAGGTCGACCAGGTGTAGCGTTCGTACAGGTTGGGCGAGCGGACCTTGCGCGCCAGGCCGAGTTCGACATCGGTCGTCCGGCTGGCCGTGTAGCGGGCCAGCGCGGTCAGGTCGACGTTGTGGTCGGCCCGGGCGTGGCTGCGCGCGTTGAATGCGGCAGTGTCGACCAGTTGCGTGCCCATCGCGTTGCCGTAGCCGTGGACATTACCCGCATCGCTGTCCACCCGCTCGTAGCGGGCGCCGAGCAGGGAGGTCCACTGCGCATTGACGCGCTTTTCCCATTCGGCGAAGACGCCCATCCGGTCGCGCTTCCCGGCATTGATGTTCTCGAAGCTGAGCGGCGACATGCCGCCGGTGCCGGAGGCCGGCCACCAGTCGTGCAGCGTGTAGTGCTGGTACAGACCGCCGACGCGCAGCAGATCGTGGTCGCCGAGGTCGATGTCGGCCTTCAGGTTGAAGCCGGTGGTGCGGCCGCGGCTATACATCGGCATGCCGTTCACCGCCGTGCCATAGACCAGTTGCTTGTCGTCGCCGAAATTCATGTAGTGATCGACCGCTTCGTAATAGGCGCGCGCTTCCAGCATGCCCCAGTCGTACTGGCCGAGATAGCGCAGGTTGAGCCGCTTCTGCTCGTTGTCGAGCATGTCCATGCGCTGGTTGGGATAGAGCTGGTAGGGGACGTCCTGATAGCCGAGCTTGGCCTCGACCAGGTGGTTGCCGCCGCGCACCGCGAAGCCGAGGGTATGGGTGCGGCTGTCGTAGGCGGTGGAGCCGACTTCGTCGAGGGCCAGGGTGTGGCCATTGCGGCCGGTCGCCGTACTGCGCTTGAAGTCGCTGCCCGCCTTGTAGTTGTCGGCCTGGGCCAGCGCGCCGGTGTAGCTGATGCTGATGTTCTCGGTGGCCAGCGTCGCCGCCAGGTTGCCGCCGACGGCATTGTTGTTGCTGCGGGCTAAGGCGCCGACCTCGCCCTTGGCCAGCGTACCCTGGCCGGGTGAGGCGAACTGCGGGGGCAGGGTTTCGGCGACGATGGCGCCGCCGATGCTGTCGCCACCGACACTGACCGGCGCGATGCCGGCGAAGACGCGGATCTTCGCCACATTGGTCGGGTCCAGGTAGGACAGCGGCGGATTCATGTGATTGGGGCAGGAGGCGATGAAGTCCATGCCGTCCACCGTGATGCGCAGCCGGTCGTCGGCCAGGCCGTGGATGGCGGGCAAGCTGGAGACGCCGCCGGCCCCGTACAGGCTGACCCCGGGCACATCGCGCAGCAGGCTGGCGGTATCGCGGGTGATGGCGTGCTGGGCAGCGATTTCGGCGGCCTCGACCTGTTGCGGCGTGGCCGCTTCGCGGATCTTGCCGGCGCTGACGACGACCTCGTTCAGCGTCGTCTGGGCGTGCACCGACTGCACAGCCGCGGTGGAACAGGCGACAGCAAGCGCTGCCGCCAATCGACGGAGTTGATACCCCATGGTTTTCTCCCTGACTTTATTGGTATTTGTGCGGGGGGCGATTGTCCGCGTCGGTCAGGGGGGCGGGAATGTGGCAAATTGCCGCGCGACAAATTGCCACATGCCAAATGCTTGAATCTGGCGGCACCGCATGCCGCGCCGGAAGCCTTATTCCTCGGCGGCGTGCAGGTAGTGGGCGACGGTGGCGATCAGCTCGTCGGCGCGGAAGGGTTTGGCGATGAAATCGTCCATGCCGGCGGCGAGGCACTGGTCGCGGTCGTCCTGCATGGCGTTGGCGGTCATGGCGATGATCGGGCAGCGCGGCAGCGCCCGTTCGCCCTCGCGCCGGCGCAGGCGGCGGGTCGCTTCGAGGCCGTCCATTTCCGGCATTTGCACGTCCATCAAAACCAGGTCGAATTCCTGGCTGTCGGCCGCCGCCAGCGCGTGCACGCCATTGCCGGCGATGATTACCTGACAGCCGTAGCGCTGCAGCAGCTTTTCGGCGATTTTCTGATTGACCGGGGTGTCCTCGACCAGCAGGATGCGCTTGCCGGCCAGGGTGCGCCGGGCATGTTCCTGGTCCAGTCCGGCCGCTTCGGGTTGGCCACCCTCGCTGCGTTCGAGCACGATGTCGATGACGAAGCGCGAGCCCTGCCCCGGCGTGCTGTCGAGCTGGATGCTGCCGTGCATCAGGCGCACCAGGCGATCGACGATGGACAGGCCAAGCCCGGTGCCGCCGTACTTGCGGGTGGTCCATTCCTCGGCCTGGGCGAAGGGATCGAAGATGGTGGTCTGCTTGTCGGGCGGAATGCCGATGCCGGTGTCGCTGACCATCAGCCGGACGCGCCAGTGCCGGCCGTCCGGCTCCGGCTGGCAGCCGACGCGGATGGCGATTTCGCCGTGCTCGGTGAATTTGATGGCATTGGACACCAGGTTGTTCAGCACCTGCTGGATACGCACCGGGTCGCCGACCAGATGATCGGGAATCTCGCCGTCGGCCGCCCAGTACAGGCGCAGATGCTTGTTGCCGGCGACGCTGGCGTAGAGGCTGACGACGCTGTCGAGGATGCCGGCCAGGTCGAGCGGGGTCTTTTCGAGGGCCAGTTGCCCGGCATTGAATTTGGAAAAGTCGAGAATGTCGTTGAGCACCCGCATCAGATTGTCGCCGGACGACTTCACCCAGGTCAGGTATTCGCGCTGCTCATCGCTCAGTTCGGTCTTCAGCGCCAGTTCGGTCATGCCCAGGATGCCGTTCATCGGGGTGCGGATTTCGTGGCTCATGGTGGCCAGGAAGGCGGTCTTGGCCTGCGCCGCGAGTTCGGCGCTGCGCGCCAGGCGGGCCTGTTCGTCGCGGGCGGCGGTCAGTTCATGGATGCGTTCGCCGACGGCGCGCGACATGGCATTGAAGGCGGCGCCCAGGCGGCCGACGTCGTCCTTGCCCTCGGGCACCGGCGGCGGCGTCAGGTTGCCGGCGGCCACCGCCTCGCTGGCCCGCGTCAGGTCGCCGAGGTGGCGGGTCAGGAAATAGCCGAGCAGGGTCATCAAGCCGGCCGAAAACAGCATTTCGAGCAGGGCGATGCCTATGCCCTGGGTGAATAGCTGGTCGTGCGCGGTTCGGATTTGCGACAGGTTGATGCCGATGTGCAAGCTACCCATTTTCTGTCCGTAGGCGACGATGGGCACCGCAACGTCGTAGCGCGGCTTGTCTTTCCGGCTGCTGAACAGTTCCAGCTTGGCATCGGCCTCGGGCAGCGGCGTGCCGGCCGGCCAGCCGCTGTTGGCGACCTGCCGGCCGTCCTTGTTGGCGACGACCACGTAGTCGATGCCGCCGACCTTGGTGCTTTCGTCGAGCACCGCCTGCACGGTGGCGTGGTCGCGCTGGGCGAGCGGCGCGACGATGGCCGCGATGAGGACCGGGGCGATTTCCTCGACATGCTGCTGCGCCTGTTGTCCCATGTGGGTGGTCAACAGGCGGAGGCTGTTGGCGACCAGCAAGGTCAGCATCACCGATTCGATGACGATGGCGACAATGAGTAGCTGGCTGCGGACCGAACGCAGCGGCGACGCGAATTTCATTTGCCGCCCAGCACCTGCCGGGTTTCGGCCACATAGGGGTCCATCGCCTCCAGCTCGCGCTGCTTAAGCAGCCGATAGCCGTCCAGCTTGTTCTGCTCGAAATAGGCCTTGCCGTCCGCGCTGGCAGCAAACGCCGCCAAGGCCTTGTCCACGCCCTTGCGCTCCTTGGTCCACCGCTTGTTCAGCATGTAAACGCGGCCGACCATCGGTTCGCTCTGGGCCAGGATGCGCAAGCGGACTTGCTGTTCGGCCGGCAGCTTCTGGAAATTGGCCAGCGACGTGAAGCCGGCCGCCGCTTCACCGGCCAGCACCTGCAGGCTGACGCTGTCGGCGGCCGAGACATAGCGCACCTGCACGTCGCCGATGTTCTGCTTCTTCAGCCACTGCAGGCCCCACAGGGTGACCAGCGAGGTCGGCGACAGGCCGAGAACGTTGTTCCCCCTGAGATCGGCCGGGTTGCGGATCGGCCCGTTCTTGTCGACCAGGGCTACTGCCTTGAAGTCGGCGATGTAGGTCAGCAGCGGCAGGTAGCCGGCATCGACCTGGAACAGCCGGGCCTGGTGGCCGGTGGTCACCGCGATGTCGTATTCCTGGTTGAGGGCGCGCCGGGCGAATTCGGTGAAATCCGGCGCGGTCTGCACTTCGACCGGCTGCTGCAGGCTGGCTTCGAGCTGGCGGCGCAGCGGCTGGTACATCTCGAGGATGACCCGGGCGCTGGTGTGCGGCGCGATGCCGAGCACGAAGGGACGCTGCTCCTGGCCGGCGGCCAGCCCGCCCGCCGCAGCAAGGGCCGCGGCCAGGCAGAATTTGAGGAAGGGTCGGCGCATGCGGGCGTCTGGGGCTCAGGCGTTGAGTCGGGCCAGTGCCTCGCGCAATTTCCCCGGCTCGTCGAGACGCAGGATCTTGCGGACATTGGGAGCGAGCTCGTTGACGTCCGACTTCAGCACGCGCTGCTTGACGCGCAGGATCTGCGACGGGTGCATCGAGAAGGTGCGCAGGCCCATGCCGAGCAGCAGGCGGGTCAGTTCGGGGTCGCCGGCCATTTCGCCGCACACCGACACCGGGATGCCCACTTTCTCGGCGCTGGCCAGGGTGTGCGCGACCAGCATGAGCACCGCCGGGTGCAGCGGGTCGTAGAGGGCGGCAACCTGCTCGTCGGTGCGGTCGATGGCCAGCGTGTACTGGATCAGGTCGTTGGTGCCGATGGACAGGAAATCGAGGCGGCGCAGGAACAGGCCGATGGCCAGCGCGGCCGCCGGGATCTCGATCATGCCGCCGACTTCGATATTCTCGTCGAAGGCCACCTTCTCGCCGCGCAGGCTCGACTTCGCCTGTTCCAGCGCAGCCAGCGTCTGGTCGATTTCGTGGGCGTGGGCCAGCATCGGAATGAGCAGCTTGATCGGACCGTGCCGCGAGGCGCGCAGGATGGCGCGCAGCTGGGTCTGGAACATGCGCGGCTCGGCCAGCGACAGGCGGATGGCGCGGCGGCCCAACGCCGGGTTGGTCTTGACGCGGTCGCCGAGGGTGGCCTGCGGGTTGAGGTCCTTGTCGGCGCCGAGGTCGAAGGTGCGGATGGTGACCGGGCGCCCGGCCATGCCCTTGACCACCTTCTTGTAGGCTTCGTACTGCTCCTGCTCGTCGGGCATGTCGCCGCGGTCGAGAAAGAGGAATTCGGTACGGAACAGGCCGACGCCTTCAGCGCCGCATTCGAGGGCCACCGGCACGTCGCCCGGCAGTTCGATATTGGCGAACAACTGCACGGCAACGCCGTCGATCGTCTCCGATTTGGCGCTCTTCAGGTGGCGAAGCTTGGATTTCTCCAGCTCGATCTGTTCCTTGCGCAGCTGGTATTCGTCGAGGATGCGCGGATCGGGATTGACGATGATGACGCCGCGCAGGCCGTCGACGATCAGCAATTCGCCTTCACGGATCAGGCCGCGGGCATTCTCCAGGCCGAGCACGGCCGGGATGGCCATCGAGCGGGCGAGGATGGCGGTGTGCGACGTGGCGCCGCCGACGTCGGTGATGAAGGCGGCGAAGCGGTGTTCCTTGAAGGCGATGGTGTCGGCCGGCGACAGGTCGTGGGCGACGACGATCAGGCTTTCTTCCTTGGACCGCTTGGCATTCTTCAAGGCCGCGCGGCCGGGGTGGCCGAGCAGTTCCTTGACCACGCGCTCGACGACCTGCACCACGTCGAACTTGCGCTCGCGCAGGTAGAGGTCTTCGAACTGGTCGAACTGGTCGACCAGGTGTTCCATCTGCTGGACCAGCGCCCATTCGGCATTGCAGCGCCGCTCGCGGATGATGTCGCGCGGTTTCTCGGCCAGCTCCGGGTCTTCCAGGAACATGGTGTGGATGTCGATGAAGGCGTTGAGCTCGGCCGGGGCGTGCTCGGTGTTCTCCTTCATCAGGATCAACTCGTCCTTGACCGCCTTGACGGCGGCGTCGAAGCGCTCGATTTCCTTGTCGATCAGGCGCGGCGCCAGCGTCAGGTGGGCCACCTCGAGGGTGGCGTGCGACATCAGCATGGCGCGCCCGATGGCGATGCCGCCGGATACTCCCAAACCGTGTAGCGTAAAGCTCATGGGGCTTATTCCCCCTCGCCGAAGTAGTCGGCAATCAGCGCGAGCAGCGCTTCCATCGCTTCCGCCTCGTCAACGCCATTGGTTTCCAGCGTGACCATCGACCCCTTGCCGGCGGCCAGCATCATGACGCCCATGATGCTCTTGGCGTTGATGCGGCGGGTGCCCTTGCTCATCCAGACCTCGCACTTGAACTTGCCGGCGAGCTGGGTCAGCTTGGCGGAGGCACGGGCGTGCAGGCCAAGCTTGTTGATGATTTCGGTTTCCTGGGTGAGCATGAATTCGTTTCCGGTTAATGGTCCAGCATATTGAGGATGCCATCGCGGCCGCCGTCGCGGGCGCGGACGAGCAGGGTTTCGATGTCCCTGTCGCGGTAGGTCAGGGCGCGCAGCAGCATCGGCAGATTGACGCCGGTCAGCCCCTCGACCCGGCCTGCCTGGAGCAGCTTGCGGGCAAGATTGGCCGGCGTGGCGCCGAAAATATCGGTCAGCACCAGCACGCCCTCGCCACTGTCGACCAGCTGCAGCATCTCTTCAGCGAGCGGCAACAGGTCCAGCGGGTCGTCCTGCGGCGACAGGCCAAGCTGGTTCAGTTGCAGCGGGCGCTTGTTCAGCACGTGGCAGGCATTCTGGATGAGCGCCTCGCCATAGCTTCCATGCGTGATGAGAAGAATGCCGATCATGCTGCGGATTCTAACCGAAGCCTTTGCCCGGGAAGGCGCCGTTGACCGCTTGTTTTACACCTTAAAGCGCTATCCGATAGGGGGTTTTCGCCCTGGCGGGCGTCCCGCAGCGCCTTATTTGCGGCTGACGATCAGGATTCCGACGACAACCAGCGCTGCGCCGGCCATCTGCGCAGCCGAGATGTGCTCGTCGAGTAGCCACCAGCCGAAGGCAATGGTCAGGATGGGGCCGACCATGCTGAACAACGAGGCGCGGCCGGCGCCGACATGGCGGATGGCCGCCGCCTGCGCGAAGACCGGGATGACCGTGGCGAAGGCGGCCATGGCCAGCCCCCAGCCATAGACCGGCAGCGGCTGGACGAAGGCGGACAGGCGATGGGCCGCCATGAAATGCACCAGGATGACCACCGACGACACCAGCGAAGCCAGCGCCGAGAAGCGCATCGACCCCAGGCGGTTGATCATCACCGCGCTGCCCGACAGGTAGATGGCGTAGGAAACGCTGGAGCCGAAGACCAGCGCCCCGCCGATCAGCACGCTCCGGGTGTCGCCGAGGTTCAGGTCGTGCAGGAAGGCGAAACCGATGCCGCTGTAGCACAGCACGACGGCGATGCCCTCGCGGCGGGTGAAGGGCTTGCCCTGGAACAGCACGCCGATCAGGATGGTCAGCGTCGGATAGGTGAACAGGATCAGGCGCTCGAGGCCGGCCGAAATGTATTCGAGGCCCCAGAAGTCGAGGAAGCTGGCGCCGTAGTAGCCCAGGCAACCGAGCACCAGCAGCTTGCCCCAGTCACTTGCCGACAGGTCGCCGCCGGCTTTGCGGCTGGCCAGGCCGACCCACAGGAAGACCGGCAGCGAGAAGCCCATGCGCAGCACCAACAGGGTGATGGCATCGACACCGTAGGGGTAGGCCAGCTTGACGAAAATGGCCTTCAGCGAAAAACCGAATGCCGCAACCAGGGCCAAGCCAGCACCATAAGCGTTCGGTTTTTCCAAAGTCGTTTCCAGATCAGTAGCGAGATGGCCAATTAAAACCCGCTCCAGATGGGGAGACAATTGGTATTATCGAAAGCGAGCATTCGATGGAAACGAAACCTTGCGCTACGACCTGCCCGACCTGCGCTTAGTCGCCGCCATTGCCGACAGCGGCAGCCTGACCCGCGCCGCCGAGCAGGTGCACCTCGCCCCCTCCTC
>DATGXM010000385.1:0-2443 GCA_035298985.1 Azonexus sp.
GGCTTTACGGTGCTCAAGCGTCGCTGGGTCGCCGAGCGCTCCTTCGCGTGGACAGACAAGTTCAGGCGACTGGCCAAAGACTATGAGCTGACCCTCTCCGCATCCCATGCCTTCAACACCATTGCTTCGATCGCTCTCCTCCTCAATAAAGTTTTTGGATGATCTCTAAAATAAGATTGTTAGTCTGTGTTTGTGGATGAGGAGCAGGACGGAAAGGTCAAGCATTCTGAGAGACCATCCAAAAACAGGTCGGGCTGTGACGAGAACGAGGGATGTTCGAGCGGCGAGGATGAAAAAAGCATCGCTTTTTCATCGCAAGCCAATGAGCCTTCGTTTGCCAGCGGCAAGCGTTAGGCGGAATTGAGCGCCGTGGACTGGAACGTGCATGAGCAGCGGAGCGGAGAAAATCTGGCGTTCGCAGTCCAGCATCACCTGTTTTTGGATGCTCTCTGAATTTTGCATTCAGGTCATGCGCCTCCCATTGACCCCCGCACCCGGTGTCCTTTAAACAGAAACCTATGGACGCTGCGCTTGCTCCGTTTGCTCCCGCTCTTGCTGCTGCCGTGCCTGCCGTGGCAGGGGGCGGGCTGGGCGCGCCAAATGATACCCCCTACCGCACGCCTCCGCACAACCTTGAGGCCGAGCAGGCGCTCCTGGGGGCGCTCCTTGTCAACAACCAAGCCTTTGAAAAGGTCTCGGAGTTCCTGCTGGCGGACCACTTTGCCGAGCCGGTGCATGGCCGCCTTTATGCCGCCATCGGGCGGCTGGTGGAAAAAGGCCAAGTGGCGAATCCGGTGACGCTCAAGGGCTATGTCGAGCAGGATCCCGACCTCCGCGCGGCGGGCGGCGCAAACTACCTCGCCGAGCTGGCAGCGGCAGTCATCAGTGTGATCAACGCTGGCGATTATGGCCGCATCATTTACGATCTGTATCTTCGCCGGCAGCTGATTGCCTTGGGCGAAGATGTGGTCAACGGCGCCTACAGCCTGACGCTGGAGGCTTCGGCCATCGACCAGATTGAGGTCACCGAGAAAAAACTGTTTGATCTTGCCTCCACCGGGCAGCAGGAAAAAAGCTTTCAGACCTTCGGACAGGCGATCACCACAGCAGTGGCGCTGGCCGAGGCCGCATGGCGGCGGCAGGGTGGCCTGGCTGGGGTGGCGACAGGCCTCAATGACCTTGACAGGCTCTTGGGTGGGCTGCATCCGTCGGACTTGCTGATTCTCGCCGGGCGGCCCTCGATGGGGAAAACGTCGCTCGCCACCAACATGGCGTTTTTTGCCGCCGAGCACCTGAAATGGGAGAATGACCCGATCACCGGTCGCCGCAAGGCCGTCGAGGGCGCGGTGGTGGCGTTCTTTTCCCTTGAGATGTCGGCGGAACAGCTCGCAGGCCGGATTCTGGCCGAGCAGGCGAATGTGCCTTCCGAAAAAATCCGGCGCGGCGACATGACCAATGAGGAGTTCGAGCGTCTGGTCGAAGCCAGCCAGCGCCTCGCTGCCCTGCCCCTGTTCATCGATGATACCCCGGCAATTACGGTGACGGCGCTGCGCACGCGGGCGCGGCGGCTCAAGCGGCAGTATGGCCTTGGCATGATCGTGGTGGACTATCTCCAGCTGATGCGGGCCAGTCCTGGGCAGAAAGTGGACGGGCGGGTGCAGGAAATTTCCGAGATCACCCGCGGCCTCAAGGCGATTGCCAAGGAACTGAACGTGCCGGTGATTGCCCTGTCGCAGCTGTCGCGGGCGGTGGAATCGCGCGATGACAAGCGCCCGCAGTTGTCCGACTTGCGCGAGTCAGGCTCGATCGAGCAGGATGCCGACGTGGTAATGTTTGTGTACCGGGAGGAGTATTATCTGTCCCGCGCCGAGCCGTCGCGGAAGCCGGAAGAATCCGATGAGAAATTCAACCAGCGCTATGACGAGTGGCGAAAGCGCCTGGAAGAGGCCGCGAATATCGCCGAAGTGATCATCGCCAAGCAGCGCCACGGCCCCATCGGCAAAGTGCGGGCGCATTTTGACGGCGCGACCACCAAATTCAGCAACCTGACCTCGAACGACTATCTGCCGGAGGCATTTTGAGGCGCGTCTCAAAAACACCTGGTGCTGTTCGCGATTTTTACAAAAGGCTTGCTGTAAATGGCGGTTTTCTGCCAATTTACTCCCCCGAAGGGAGGCAAAAGGAGGCGCTGAACCGTAGCCTTCAACGGGTTTGAGTGTGTATGGTGCGGTCGAGAAGACTCGAACTTCCACGGGAGTTACCCCACAGCGACCTCAACGCTGCGCGTCTACCAATTCCGCCACGACCGCATAACTGAACCGCGTCTCTAGCAGAGCTGACCGGCAAACGCAAGGGGCATGCTCCAGGGCTGTTCATTTCTGGATTTGATGCAAAAGCCAGCGCAGGTTTTCTCCCTTTCCCCCGGTGGGGAGAGGGGGCGCAC
>DATGXM010000386.1:0-4869 GCA_035298985.1 Azonexus sp.
GGCTGTGGCACCCCAACCTGTCGGCCCTGAGCACGGTCAGCGCCGCCGACGGAGCGATCGACCAAGCCCTGCGCGCCGACATCTCCGCGCCCGATGCCCGTTACATGGCGGTGATCAGCGCGCCCGACCGCGAAGCGGCGCTGCAGGCCGCCGAGCGGGCAGGGCAGAAGCTTGATGCCCTGATCGCCGCCGGTGTCATCGGCGGCTACGACAGTCCGGCCCGCTTCCTGCCCAGCCAGGCCACGCAGGCCAGCCGCCGGACCGCATTGCCGGAAAGTGCAGAGCTGCAGTCGCGGCTGCAGGCCGCGCTGGTCAACTCGCCGCTCGCCGCCAACAAGCTGACCGGCTTCCTGACCGATGTCGAAAAGACCCGCACGCAGGGCAGCGTCAGCCGCGAATCGCTGAATGGCACCGGCCTGGCGCTGGCCGTCGATTCCTTGCTGATGCAACGCCCGAACGGCTGGAGCGTGCTGCTGCCGCTGCGCCCGCCCGGCGGCGACAAGGGAGTCGATATCGCCATCGAGCCGGTGCGCACCGCGCTGGCCGGCTCCGGCGCCTTATTCATCGACATGAAGAACGAGTTCGACACCCTGTACAACGATTACCTGCACGAAGCGACCCTGCTGTCGCTGGCCGGTTTCATCGCTATTGTCGGCCTGCTCGCCGTCACCCGGCGCTCCGCCCGCCGCCTGGGCGCCGTGCTGCTGCCGCTGCTCCTTGCCGTCGTACTGGTCATCGCCGGCCTGCACCTGGCCGGCGAACAGCTGCACCTGCTGCACCTGATCGGCATGCTGCTGATCGTCGCCGTCGGTTCGAATTACGTGCTGTTCTTCGACCAGTCCGGCAGCGCCGAGGAACTGGACGACACCACGCTGGTCTCGATGGCCATCGCCAACCTGACCACCGCCATCGGCTTCGGCACGCTGGCCCTGTCCAACGTGCCGGTGCTGCATGCCGTCGGCGCCACGGTGGGGCCGGGCGCCGTGCTCACCCTGCTGCTGGCCGCCTGCTTCGTCGGCCGGAAACCCGTTGCGGAGCAGCCGGCATGAACCCCGACGTTTCACGTGGAACCGCGGCATGAGCCTGCGTACCGTATCCCGGAACGCAGCCCGGCGAGACGGCGCCGACACGCTGCTCGTCCTGCTCCCCGGCGCCTACATGACGCCCGAGCACTACGCCGAGCACTTCTTTCCGGCCGTCACGCAGCGCGGGCTGGATCTCGATCTGGTCGCCGTCGATCTCGGCCTTGACGCGGTGTCCGCCGGCGATGCCATTCCGGCCATCCTCGACGAAATCCTCTGCCCGGCCCGCCGCCATTACCGGCACGTCTGGCTGGCCGGCATCTCGCTCGGCGGCCTGCTGGCGCTCAGCCTGAACGCCGACCATCCGGGCGCCATCGACGGCTTGTGCCTGATCGCGCCCTACCCGGGCAGCCGGCTGACGACCAATGCCATCGCCCGCGCCGGCGGACTGGATGCCTGGCAGGCGAGCGCGGACGAATTGAACGATCCTGAATTCCGCGTCTATCGCTGGCTCAAGGCGCCGCCGGCCGACTTGCCGGTTTTCGTCGGCCACGGCAGCGAAGACCGTTTCGCCCTGGGCATGAAGGCCATTGCCGAACGCTTCCCGACCGGCGCCCGCCAGGTCGTCGCCGGCGATCACGACTGGCCGGCCTGGCGGCATTTATGGGAAGATTTTCTCGACCGCGGCCACTTTACTGCCTGAGCATGCCGACTCCCTGGAAACCGACTCCCGC
Organism: Azonexus sp.; assembly: GCA_035298985.1. Taxonomy (GTDB): domain Bacteria; phylum Pseudomonadota; class Gammaproteobacteria; order Burkholderiales; family Rhodocyclaceae; genus Azonexus. The sequence goes on from DATGXM010000386.1 coordinate 1,757, forward strand.
CATCCAAGCCACGCTGGCCATCCACGCCGGCGCCGCCGTCGGCTGCCTGCTGGCCCCGGCCGCCTGGCCGTGGGCGCTCGGCGCGCTGGTCATCAACCATGCGGTGATCACCACCGCCGGCCTGCTGCCGCGCTCGACGCTGCTCGGCCCGAACCTGACCCGCCTGCCCACCGCCGCCATCGCCCACCACGAAGTGGCGATCACCATCGACGACGGCCCCGACCCCGAGGTCACGCCGCAGGTGCTCGACCTGCTCGACGCCGCCGGCGCCAAGGCCACCTTCTTCTGCATCGGCTGGCGAGCCCGCGAGAATCCGGCGCTATGTCGGGAAATCGTTGCCCGCGGCCATCAGGTCGAAAACCACGGCGACAGCCATTCCAAGGTCTTCGCCTTCTTCGGCCCCGGCCGCATGCGTGCCGACATCGCCGCCGGGCAGGCCACGCTGGCCGACATCACCGGCCGCACGCCACGCTACTTCCGGGCCACCGCCGGGCTGCGCAACCCTTTCCTCGACCCGGTGCTGCACCGCCTCGGCATCAAGCTCGCCGCCTGGACACGCCGCCCCTACGACACGCGCTGCGGCGACCCGGACACGGTTTTCGACCGCCTGACCCGCGACCTCGGCCCCGGTGACATCCTGCTCATGCACGACGGCCACGCCGCCCGCACCACCGAAGGCCAGCCCGTCATCCTCGCCGTCCTGCCGCGCCTCTTGGCCACCCTGCGCGAAAAACAACTCCACCCCGTCACGCTGAACGACGCCACATCATGACCAAGCGTTTCCTGAGATCCCTGCTCGATGAAGCCAGCCGCCCTTTTAACGGTAACGGCCATTTCGCCTACCACTATTCGCGCGGCAAGCTGTCCTCCGACAGCATCTTCCGCGAGATTTTGAAGCGCGGCCTGTTCCGCGCCGAGGGCCGCTATCTCGACCTCGGCTGCGGCCAGGGCAGCCTGTTCGCCTGGCTGCTCGCTGCCCGCAAACTGTACGAAGCCGGTCACTGGCCCAAGGACTGGCCGGCCGCGCCCAAGCCGACGCACCTGCACGGCATCGAACTGATGCAGAAGGACGTCGACCGCGCCGCCCGCGCCTTTGGCGCCGATCACCCGGTCGTCCGCATCGAGCAGGGCGACATGACCAAGGCCGACTTCGGCAAGGCGGATGTCATCACCATCCTCGACGCCCTGCATTACTTCGATCACGCCCACCAGAAGGACGTCCTGAAGCGCATCCGCGCCGCGCTGCCACCGGGCGGCCTGTTCCTGACCCGCGTCGGCGATGCCTCGGCCGGCCTGCCATACCATCTGTGCAACTGGGTCGATCATGCCGTCACCTTCGTGCGCGGCCATCGCCTGCCGCACCTCTACTGCCGGCCGCTGGCCGAGTGGGTGGCCTTGCTGCAAAGCCTCGGCTTCACCGTCGAGACCGACCCGATGAACGAAGGCAAGCCCTTCGCCAACGTCATGCTGGTCTGCCGCGTCCCGGCCTGAGCGCCGCCTGAGCCGATGCGTCTCGCTTTCCGCCTTACCCTCTTCAGCACCGCGCTGCTGGCCATGCTGGCCGGCTGTTCGACTTTCGAGGAAGGCGAGGGCGAAGGCCCGGCGCTGCCGCCCGACATGGCCCGCCGCGCCGACGGCAAGACGGCCACCGCCTGGCCGACCTCACTGGGCGAGGCTGAAGTCCGCAAGCGCATCACCCGTCTGCTGCCGCCCACGGTGAAGGACAAGGCCGGCTGGGCCGAAGACCTGCACACGGCATTCAAGGCGCTGGAAGTGCCGCACGCCACGCAGACCTACTGCGCAGCGATCGCCATCATCGAGCAGGAATCCAGCTTCCAGGCCGATCCGGTGGTGCCCGGCCTGCCCAATATCGTGCGCAAGGAATTGGAAGCGCGGGCCGCCCGCTTTGCCGTACCGGCTCTACTGGTCACCGCCGCGCTGAGCAAGACGTCACCGACCGGCAAGAGCTACAACGAACGCATCGACGCACTGAAGACCGAAACCCAGCTCAACGATCTATTCGAGGACATGATCGGCGAACTGCCCTTCGGCCGGCAGTTGTTCGCCGACTACAACCCGGTGCGCACCGGCGGCCCGATGCAGGTCAGCGTCGAATTCGCCGCCCAGCATGTCAAGGAACGCAGCTACCCGTATCCGATCGCCAAAAAGCTGCGCAACGAGGTGTTCACCCGGCGCGGCGGACTTTATTTCGGCAGCGCCATCCTGCTCGACTACGAAGTGCCCTACGACCAGATCGTCTATCGCTTCGCCGACTTCAACGCCGGCCGCTACAGCAGCCGCAATGCCGCCTTCCAGCTGGCGCTCGGCAAGCTGAGCGGCAAGCCGCTGGCTCCCGACGGCGACCTGCTGCGCTACGAGAACGGCCTGCCGGCCAATGTCGCGAGCAGCGTCGAGGCTGCGGCACTCGACATAGCCAGCAAGCTGGACATGAGCCGCCCGCAAATCCGCCGCGACCTGCTGCTGGAAAAGACCGCCGCCTTCAGCCGCAGCCCGCTACATAGCCGCGTCTTCGAACAGGCCGACAAGTTGGGCAAGCCCATGCCCCGCCAGGCTATGCCGCAGATCGACCTGAAAAGCCCCAAGATCACCCGCAAGCTGACCACCGAATGGTTCGCCCGCCGGGTCGAAGGCCGCTACAAGACCTGCCTGACGCGCGGCGTCACCTGAGTCCGCCGCCACCACAGAGCTGACCGGCCGTCATTTGGCCGGAATGGCCGCCTCGATTTTCTTGCGATCCAGGTATTTCTCGAAGGTGCTGAACGAGGAAGTGACATCCGGATTGGACATCAGCTCCTGCATGGCCAGCCCACCCAGCGCCCGGAACGCCGACTGCATCGCCGCCGCACCTTCATTCTTGATCGCCGCTTGCGTTTGCTTCGCGCAGTCCTCGCCATGCTTTATCCCACACTGCCATCCAGGCGACATTAGAAGGCTTTGGTGGCTCTGTTAAAATCGCCTTTTACCGAAACGGACCCGAACCGTGACCCCGCTGCTCCTTTCCGCCTACACCGCCACGACCTGCCTCGGGCGCGGCCTTGACGCCACGCTCGCGGCCTTGCGCGACGGACGCTGTGGGCTGGCACCGTGCGCCT
>DATGXM010000387.1:0-2320 GCA_035298985.1 Azonexus sp.
CGAAACTGTATTGCTCGCGCCGGCCTTCGATCGCGTCGCCGACCAGGTCGGACAGTCCGCCGCTGTCCTCGGCGGGAACCAGATCGAACCAGTCATCCAGGGTTTTCAGTTCCCCTGGCGCATAACCCAGCATCGCATACAGGCTGTCTTCGCCGCGGACAACGCGGGTCGCGACATCCATTTCCCAGACCGACGAGCCGCTGGCGCTCAAGGCCAGGGCGAGCCGCCGTTCGCTGTCCTGCAGCGCGAACTGGACCCGCTTCTGGTCGGTGATGTCCCAGAAAAGAATGGCGAAGCGGCCAAGGCTGGGGCGGAAGGCGCGGACGTCATAGTGGCGGCGGGCGATGGTGCTGTAGCTCTCGCTCCGGTCGGACTTGCCGGTCAAGGCCACCGCGGCAAAGCGTTCGACCCATGATTGCTCGAGGTTGGGCGCGAAATCACGGAGGGGGCGCCCCAGAATGTCCTCGGGAAAGCCGGTATGCCGGTAGAAAGCCTCGTTGACCTCCAGATAGCGGATATCGACGGGCCGGCCTTGTTCGTCGAGGATAGGCTCGCCCAGCGCGAAGCCTTCGCTCATGTTGGTGAACAGCGTGCGGTATTTTTCCTCGTTGGCGCGCAGCTGTTCCTCGGCCCGCTTGCGCTCGGTGATGTCGCTGGCGGCGCCAAACCATTCGACGATCTCGCCTTGCCGGTTGCGTACCGGAACGGCTCGCGAGTGCGTCCACCCCAGGCTGCCGTCGAGCCGCCGGACCCGATGTTCGAATTCGAAGATGGTCTCGCGGCGTACGGCTTCGCCGATCTTGTCGAGGACGCTTTGCCGGTCGTCCGGATGGATGTATTCCTGCACCCAGTTGCGGTTCGGCCTCTCGGTGCCGGCAATGAAATCGCCGCCCTGGAGTTGCCACATCTCGCTCCAGTCCGGGCTCATGCGAAACAGGGCCTGCGCACTGGCCTGCACCAGGGCGCGATAGCGTTCCTCACCGCGCCGCAATTGTTCGTCGGTCTGCCGTTTGAGCTCCTCCTTGGCGCTCGTCAGTTCGCGGTTGGCTTGCTTGAGCGCTGCGGCCTGGTGCAGGACCTGGATTTCCGAACGGACCGCGCTGGCCTGGGCCGCATGGACCCGTTCGGCATCGGCTTGATTCGCCCCCGCCGGGCTGAGCATGATCTCGGTGATGTCCTCGGCATGGTGGGTGATGAACCGCATTTCCCCGTCTGCCCCGAAAACCGGGGTATTGACCGGGCTCCAGTATCTGACCTCGAACTCCCCGCTGCCATCGGGGCGGGGAATGTCGTATTTCTGTATGCCCATCACGTCGGCATGGCGGTCGGCGAGTACCCGGTGCAGCGACGCCAGCAACTCGCTGGTGCCGCTGCCCGAGGGGTCGTTCGGATTGTCGGGGGAAATCTCGAACAGGCCACGCCCGAGGAGGGCGTCGCGTAGGGTTCCGGTGGCGGCCAGATAGCGGTCATTGACCGCCACGATGGTGAACTCTTCATCTGGCCGCAGAACCAGATAGGGATGGGGAGTCGCCTCAAACAGCAGCTGGAAGTCTGAAGGCGTCAGGGGATCGGGCATCGGATTTCCAGGGCTCCTGGGTGAGCGCAACTTTCCTTTTGACCCGCCGCGTCAGGCAGGGTTTCAAGAGGATGCGGCAGCGGGCTCCGGACCCTCGCCGGCAGACCGGGCAAACGGCCCGTTCCGCGTCGCTTCCGCCGGGGGGCTCACTGCCGTCAGCGTGCCTCAGCCGCGCTTCCGGCTTCTCACCGGTTTTTCGCCGTCGCCGGCGGCCGGGCGATCCGCCGGCGGCCTGAGCGGTGTGGCGTGCTCCAGCCAGACCAGCGTATCCACATAGGACATGAAGCCCTGCAGGTAGTCCGGCGCGTGATCGCGCATGGCGGTCAGGGCGCGCAGCACGAGGTGCTGGGAATTCATCGGGCCGGCGTTTTCCGGGGCCTGGGCCAGGGTCTGCGCCAGTTGTTGCTCGGTGCTCAGCTTGGACCAGGTGGTGCGGAAGTAGGCGACGGATTTCAGTTCCCGGGCCGAGTGGGGGCGGCTTTGGGAAGCCCTCGGCGGCAGCGGCCGGCTGCCGGCCGGGGCGGGACTTGCCGCCGGCGTCGCCAGGGCCTGTTCGCCGATATAGGCGAGCAGGCCGGCGAGCGGGCTGGGCGCCGGGGCCTTGGTTTTACCGGTTTTGGCCGCGGCCGGCCGGGCGTGGCGGGTGGCCAGCGCCCCGGCTTCCTGCGCGATCCTGGCGGTCAGCACGCGGCGGATCGCTTCCGGTTGCCTGGCCGCGCGGCGGGCCAGGGCATCGAGGTAGGC
>DATGXM010000388.1:0-3775 GCA_035298985.1 Azonexus sp.
TGGAAGGTCATCGTGCCGGTCAAGGATCGTCCGACCAAGCAGATGAACAACATCAACCTGAAGAACGTCTTCTCGGTCACCCTGCGCGATACCGGCGAAGTGGCGCTGATCGACGGCGATACCAAGGAAATCCGCTCCATCGTCAAGACCGGCTATGCGGTTCATATCTCGCGTATGTCGAAATCGGGCCGCTATATTTACGTCATCGGCCGCGACGGTCGTCTCAGCCTGATCGACCTGTGGATGGAAAAGCCGGCTGTTGTCGCTGAGTTGAAGATCGGCTTCGACGCCCGCTCCGTCGATACCTCCAAGTTCAAGGGCTTCGACGACAAGTACGCGATCGCCGGTTCCTACTGGCCGCCCCAGTACGTGATCATGGACGGCGATACGCTGAAGCCGCTGAAGGTCGTTTCCACCCGCGGCATGACGGTCGATGGCGAATACCATCCGGAACCGCGCGTCGCCTCCATCGTTTCGTCGGAAATCAAGCCGGAATGGGTGGTCAATATCAAGGAAACCGGCCAGATCCTGCTGGTCGATTACTCCGATATCAAGAACCTGAAGACGACGACCATCGAATCCGCCAAGTTCCTGCATGACGGCGGCTGGGATGCCTCCAAGCGCTACTTCCTGGTGGCCGCCAACGCCTCCAACAAGATCGCCGCGGTCGATACCAAGGAAGGCAAGCTGGCTGCGCTGATCGATGTCGCCAAGATCCCGCACCCGGGTCGCGGCGCCAACTTCGTCCATCCGAAGTTCGGTCCCGTCTGGGCCACCGGTCACCTCGGTGCCGACGTCGTGACGCTGATCTCGACCGCTTCCGACGACAAGAAGAACGCCAAGTTCAAGGAATACAACTGGAAGGTCGTCCAGGAAATCAAGCACGTTCCGGGCAACCTGTTCGTCAAGACCCATCCGAAGTCCAGGAACCTGTGGGCCGACTCGCCGCAGAATCCGGACAAGGAACTGGCTGAATCGGTTTCCGTCTGGGATATGTCCGACCTGTCCAAGCCGAAGGCTGTTCTCAACGTCGCGAAGGATTCCGGTCTGCCGCCGACCAAGGCCGTCAAGCGTGCCGTGCATCCGGAATACTCGGCTGACGGCAAGGAAGTCTGGATTTCGCTGTGGGGCGGCAAGACCGACCAGTCGGCCATCGTCGTCTATGACGATGCGACGCTGAAGGTCAAGAAGGTGATCACCGATCCGAAGATGATCACCCCGACCGGCAAGTTCAACGTCTACAACACCCAGCACGACATCTACTGATCGGCTGTTGATTGTTTGATGTGACTTAAGGCTACGGGGGCGCAAGCCCCCGTAGCATATGCAACAGCACTAAGCTTCCAGTTAAGTTAAGTACCAATTTTGTGGAGACCACCACGATGACCAAGAATTTCGTTTCGCTGGCCGTAGCCGGCGCCTTCCTGGCTTTGGGCGCGCAGTCCGCTGTCGCTGCTCCGGATTGGGCCAAAGTCGGCAAGAGCACCATTCATGTTTTCCATCCGGGCGCGGCGCCGATCGAGTGGCTGCAGGGCAAGGGCGAGCATAGTGGCGCCAGCGGCCTGAAGAAGGGCGAAGCCTGTGCCGGTTGCCACATCGAGGACGGCAAGCTGAGCCTCGACACCAAGCGCCTGGCCAGCAAGGAAATGGAACCCAAGGGCGCCCCGAAGACCCTGACCTACCCGGTCACCGTCCAGGCTGCCTACGACGCCACCAACCTCTACGTGCGCCTGACCTTCAAGGCGCCGACGGGCGGCTTCGACCATTCCGACAAGGACAACGAAGTCAAGGCCACGATCATGTTCCCGAACGACAAGGTGCCGCTGGGTGACCAGGCCGGCTGCTGGTCGGCCTGCCACGAGGATGCCAAGGGCATGCCGAAGGGCAAGGACAAGACCAAGTACGTGTCGGCCGGTGCCCTCGACCTGATGCAGTGGAAGAGCAGCGGCAAGTCGGTCGATGGTTTCGTCGCCGACAAGCGCAACATGGAAGGCGGCAAGGCTGGCGCCACGGCAGAAGGCAGCAAGGCGGGCGACACCTACACCGTCACCTACACCCGCAAGCTGGCGGGCAACGCCGTGCTCGCTCCGGGCAAGGCCGTGCCGTTCGGTATCGCCATCCACGCCGACAACGCCGCCGGCCGTTTCCATCACGTCTCCTTCGGCCAGACCATCGGCCTGGGCACTGACGGCGACGTGAAGGCTGCCAAGCAGTAAGTCCCGCATGCCGTCCGGAGTCACGATGCAGTCCGGTTGGCCTTTGGTAAAAGGAGTACCGCTGTTGCTGGTACTCCTTTCTTTTTCCTCAACTGCCCAGACAGTGGCCGAAGTAGGCATCGCCGGCTACAAATTCGGGCCGCTCGAGGTCAGCATCAAGGTTGGCGACAGCGTGCGGTGGACCAATCATGAAAAACGGACCAGCCATTCGGTGGTCTTCCCGGCCGAAGGCGGCCTGGAGTCCCCGCGCATGTTCCCCGACGAGAGCTGGGTGCGCCGTTTCGAAAAGCCCGGACGCTACGACTATCATTGTGGCCCGCATCCGGAAATGAAAGGGGTTGTCGTTGTCGGCGAGTAAGGTCGTATGGGGGGTGCTGTGTCTGTCGTCGGCCGTCTGCGCCGCCGAGCCCGATGCGGCGCGGCAGAAGGAACTGGTCCACCTCGTTCGCCAGGACTGCGGCTCCTGTCACGGCATGACCTTGAAAGGCGGGCTGGGGCCGGCGCTGTTGCCGGAAACCTTGCGCGACAAGCCGGTCGAAGGCTTGGTGGCGACCATTTATTATGGCCGCCCGGGAACGCCGATGCCGCCTTGGAAGCAATTCATGTCGGAAGCCGAGGCGGTGTGGATAGTCGATAAACTGATGACGAAATTCCCCGAATGAGAATCCGATGCGCCTGCTGCTGAGTCTGTTCCTCGTCCTGTTGCTCAATGCCTGTGCCGGTCCGCAAGTGCGGGGCACCGGCGATCTCGGTCTGATCATCGAACGCTCCAGCGGCCATGTCACGCTGGTCAATACCACCTCGCGCCAGCCCTATGCCCGCATCGGCGGTTTGGGCGACCTGTCGCACGCCTCCGCCGTCTATTCGCGCGACGGCCGCTACGCCTTCATCTTCGGTCGCGACGGCGGGCTGACCAAGATCGACCTGCTGGAAGCGAAAATCGTCAAGCGCGTCATCCAGTCGGGCAATTCCATCGGTGGCTCGATTTCCCAGGATGGCCGCATCGTCGTCGCCCAGAACTACACGCCGGGCGGCATCAAGGCCTTCGATGCCGAAACCCTGGAACTGCTGTCCGAAGTGCCGGCCGAGCATGCGCCGGGGCAGTTCTCCAAGGTGGTCGGCCTGGCCGACACGGCCGGCAACAAGTTCGCCTACGCGCTGTTCGAGGGTGGTGAAATCCGCGTCACCGATTTCAGCGACCCGAAACAGCCGAAGACCCAGCGCTTCCCGGCCGGCAGCCAGCCCTACGACGGCCTGGTGACGCCGGACGGCCGCTATTTCCTGGCCGGGCTGTTCGGCGAGGACGGCATCGCCCTGCTCGACCTGTGGCAGCCGGAAAAGGGCGCCCGCAAGATTCTCGAAAAGTACGGCCGCGGCGAGGAAAAGCTGCCGGTGTTCAAGATGCCGCACCTGCGCGGCTGGTCGGTGGCGCAGGGCAAGGCCTACCTGCCGGCGATCGGCCGGCATGAAGTGCTGGTCGTCGATGTCGCGACCTGGAAGGAAGTCGGCCGCATTCCGGTGCGCGGCCAGCCGGTCTTCGTGATGGCCCGCCCCGACGG
>DATGXM010000389.1:0-5062 GCA_035298985.1 Azonexus sp.
GGTCAGCCCGAAGCAGCCGATCAGCTCGCCCTTGCCGAGCCGCGGCAGGTATTTCTGCTTCTGCTCCTCGGAACCGAAGGCATAGATGGGCAGCATCACCAGCGAGGACTGCACGCTGAGCAGCGTGCGGTAGGCCGAATCGACGCGCTCGATCTCGCGGGCGATCAGGCCGTAGGAGACGTAGTTGAGGCCGGCGCCGCCGTATTGCGGCGGCAGGGTCGGGCCGAGCAGGCCCATGTCGCCCATTTCGCGAAAGATGGCCGGATCGGTCGTTTCCTGGCGGAAGGCATCGCGGATGCGCGGCGCCAGTGCTTTCTGGGCGAAAGTCCGGGCGGCGTTGCGCACCTGGCGCTCGTCGGCGGCCAGCTGACTGTCGAGGAGCAGCGGGTCTTCCCAGTTGAAATTATGTTTGGCCATGTGAATTCTCTTTGTCGGTGTGGCTTAAATTCAGAGCTGCTTTTAGCTCTTCTCCATGCATTTCAAGCAGAGTTTTTGGTTTGATATGCAGGCGAGCCGATAAAGAGATATATAGCTGGCCAATAAACCAATGAAGACGCCCAACCAAACTGTCCATATCTGGAGTAATAGGGGAACAATTTGCTTCAACTAACGAGCAGAAGCTATTGAGCTTGGCTTCAAGGTCGTGTGGTTGAAGGCGATGTGCCAATTGATTTCGGATTTTGTTGAGCGCAGAAGCGGCTTCCCACTCCCACCCATTAGCTCGTTCCCTAACGAGTGCGCGAGCTAAACAGACTTGCTGTTCAAAGCTGAATCTAACTTTGAGCGCATCGGGGTGTTCAACTTTCTGGCAAATTAATTGCCATATGAGTTCTTCGATCAAGAGATGCCCCTTCAAGATACTTAGCGCTGCATCGCCTTTAATTGGCATATGAGCCAAGAAGCGGGTGAAGTCGCTAAGTACCTTGGATTCAGGGTTCATTGACGAAGGACTCTATGTAGTTATCCCCGCACGTGGCCGTTGCCCAGCACGACCCACTTCTGGCTGGTCAGGCCTTCCAGGCCGACCGGGCCACGGGCGTGGATCTTGTCGGTCGAGATGCCGATCTCGGCACCCAGTCCGTACTCGAAGCCGTCGGCGAAGCGGGTCGAGGCGTTGATCATGACCGACGCCGAATCGACCTCGCGCAGGAAGCGCATGGCCTTCGGGTAGTTGTCGGTAACGATGGCCTCGGAGTGGTGCGACGAGTAATGGTTGATGTGGGCGATCGCCTCGTTGAGGCCGCCGACGACCTTGACCGAAATGATCGGCGCCAGGTATTCGGTGTAGTAATCCTCGTCCGTCGCGGCGACGGCGTTCGGCACCAGGGCCTGGGTTTCGGCGCAGCCGCGGATCTCGACGCCCTTGCCGGTCAACATGGCGGCGATGGCCGGCAGTTGGGCGGCGGCGACGGAACGGGCGACCAGCAGCGATTCGGCGGTATTGCAGGTGCCGTAGCGCTGGGTCTTGGCGTTTTCGACGATCTTCAGGGCCTTGGCCGGATCGGCCTCGTCGTCGATATAGACGTGGCAGTTGCCGTCCAGATGCTGGATCATCGGCACGCGCGATTCGGCCAGCAGGCGGGCGATCAGGCCCTTGCCGCCGCGCGGCACGATGACGTCGACGAATTCCCGCATGGTGATCAGTTCGCCGACCGCGGCGCGGTCGGTGGTGTCGATCACCTGTACCGATTCGGCCGGCAACCCGGCCGCCTTCAGGCCTTCCTGGACCAGCGCCGCAATGGCGCGGTTGGAGCGGATGGCTTCCGAGCCGCCGCGCAGGATCGCCGCGTTGCCGGATTTCAGGCAGAGCGCCGCGGCGTCGGCCGTGACGTTGGGGCGGGCTTCGTAGATGATGCCAATGACGCCGAGCGGCACGCGCATCTTGCCGACCTGGATGCCGGACGGGCGGTACTTGATGTCGGTCATTTCGCCGATCGGGTCGGCCAGCGTGGCGACCTGTTCGACGCCTTCGGCCATGCTGTCCACGCCCTTTTCTGACAGCGTCAGGCGATCGAGCAGGGCGGTGTCGAGACCGGCGGCGCGGGCGGCGGCCAGGTCTTCCTGGTTGGCGGCGACCAGCGCGGCTTTTTCGCGGCGTATGGCGGCGGCGATATGCAGCAGGGCGGCGTTCTTCTCGGCCGTCGTCGCCCCGGCCAGGCGCCGCGAGGCGGCACGGGCCTGGCGGCCGACGGTCTGCATGTATTCCTTGATATCCATCGTTGTCATCGTGCTGGGCAAAGGAACATTATAGCCAGACAAATTACAGGGAACTTCCGGAAGCGGGTAAACTCTTAACCGCAACGATAACAGGGCTTTCCATCGAGGACATGATGGCCGAGAAATTGATATTGCCGACCGAGGTCAAGGTCTGCGCAACGTGCAGCTACTGGGACGGCGAGCGTCAGGTAGATGCTGAGATGAAGCTGGTGGTGGTCTCCGAAGAATGCAAGGGTGAATGCCTGGTCCAGGAAGTGGCGAAACCAGGCCTGCACGACGTGCGCCAGGAGTGTTCCTGTATCTGGGAGGACCTTGAGCCGGATGCGCCGGCGGAGGACGAAAAGAAAGACGCCTGACGGCGCGGTGTTCGGCGCGCCCGTCCGTCAGCAGGCCGCCGTCTGTTGCCAGACAACGCGGTTCCGGCCTCTGGCCTTGGCCGTATAAAGGGCCGTATCGGCCTGTCGGAAGAAGCACGGATCAACCTGCCCGGCCCGGGGTATGGTCGTCATGCCGCCCAGACTGATGGTGACATACTGACTGACCGGGGAATCCGGATGCGGCAGGCGCAGGGCCTCCACGGCGCTGCGGATTTCGTTGGCCAGATGGGATGCCGCATCGGCATCGACCTGCGGTAGCAGCAGGATGAACTCCTCACCCCCATAGCGGGCGGCCAGGTCGCCCGGCCGGCGCATGAATGCGGTCAGGGTCCGGGCGATATTGCGCAGGATGTCGTCGCCCGCCGCATGTCCCAGGCGGTCGTTATAGGCCTTGAAATGGTCGACGTCGATAATGGCCAGCGAAAGTGGGCTGTCGCTGCGGGCGCAGCGGCGCCATTCGTTCTCCAGTGCTACGTCGTAGCGCCGGCGGTTGGCGATTTCGGTCAGGCTGTCGATCATCGCCAGGTTTTCCAGCAGGTGGCGGTGATGTACCGACTGCAGATGGTTGCGCACCCGCTTGCGCACGATGGAAGGGTGGAAGGGCTTGGTGATGTAATCGACGGCGCCGAGGTCGAGCCCGCGTTCCTCATCCTCTGGTGCATCGAGCGCCGAAATGAAAATGACCGGAATGTGCCGCGTCGCATCGTCGTGCTTCAGGGTCTGGATGACCTGGTAGCCGCTCATGTCCGGCATCAGCACGTCGAGCAGGATGAGGTCTGGTTGCATCTCATGGGCGCGGTCGAGCGCCTGGGCCCCGTTCTTGGCCAGGATGACCCGACAGTCATGCTTGAGCAGCTCGACGAGGAGATCGCGGTTCGGCTTCTCGTCGTCGATGACGAGCACCGTGGGAAGCGGGGTCAGGCCTGCCGGTTTGTCCATAGCAGATGGAGGATGCGCAGTTTTTCCAGAGCGGATTCGTATTCGACATCGGCGATCAGGGCGCCTGTTTCGATCATTATCTTCTCATATTCGGGCGGTATTGTTGCATCTGCAGCAAAGGCCTGCTTCAGGCGGACGAAATGGGCTTCGCTGGAGGCGTTGGCGGCGATCAAATCGGATTCAAGCAAGGCAAACAGGCTGTCGATGCCGCCGCTGTGTTCGGCCAGCGGCTCGCTGGGTGGCGGTAGGGCGGCCAGGGCCTCGACGACCCGGCCCAGCGTGTCGGCGAATTCATCGAGCAATGGCCCCGGATCGCCGTCGTGCAGCCGGTTTTCCAGCGCCCGCGCCTGGTCGGCCAGTTCACCGGCACCCAGCGCGGCGGCGACCAACTTGATCGAATGGGCGAGACGCACGGCCTCGGTCTGCCGGCCGTCGGCCAGACATTGCCGGATGCTGATCGCGGCGCCGGCGAAATCCTGGCGGAAGGTCTGTGCCGATTTCAGGAACATGTCGGGTTGATGCATGTGCAGGGCCAGCCCGCGCCGCAGGTCCACGCCGTCGAGCGGTGGCCAGTCGGCCTCCGCGTCGGGCCGCACAGCGAGCAAAGACTCCTGCTGGCTGGCGCTCGGCGGCAGCCATTGGGCGATGGCCTCGTACAGCACAGAGGCCATGATCGGCTTGGTGATGTGGGCGTTCATGCCGGCTTCCTGCGATTGCCGGCGGTCTTCGGCCGTGGCGTGGGCGGTCATCGCGATGACCGGCAGGTCGTGCAGGCGGGCGTCGGCGCGGATGATGCGGCAGGCGGTCAGGCCATCCATCACCGGCATCTGGATGTCCATGAGGACGAGCCGGAAGCTTTCCTCGTGCAGCCGATCGATGGCTTCCTGGCCGTTGCCGGCGACGTGGACTTCGAGCCCGGCCTTGTTGAGCAGGGCGATGGCGATGGTCTGGTTGATCGGGATGTCTTCGACGAGCAGGACGCGTTCGCCCGACCAGCGGGGTTGCGGGCTTCCTGCCGCCGCCCCGATTGCCGGCGGGGCGGCTGGGGAGCGGTCGTCGTCGGCCGGCAGGTCGAAAACGCCGGTGAAGCGGAAGGTGGTGCCTTGCCCCGGCATGCTGTTGACCGTGATTTCGCCGTCCATCATTTCGACCAGCTGGCGACAGATGGAGAGGCCCAGGCCGGTACCGCCGAAGCGCCGGGTGATGCTGCTGTCGGCCTGGGTGAAGGGCGAGAACAGGTATTCCTGCTGTTCCGGCGCAATGCCGATGCCGGTATCGCTGACCGTAAAGGCCAGGCGCAGGCGTTCGTGATCGTGGTCGAGCACGCCGACGCCGACGTCGATATGGCCGTGCTCGGTGAATTTCATCGCATTGCCGATCAGGTTGATCAGGATCTGGCCCAGACGCAGCGCATCGCCGACCAGCCGCGGCGGCAGCGCATCGGCGTCGGGCAGGTTCAGCGACAGGCCCTGGCTTCTGGCTTGCGGCGCGAACAGGCCGGCCAGCGAGCGGAACAGCTTGGCCGGCTC
>DATGXM010000390.1:0-5290 GCA_035298985.1 Azonexus sp.
TTCAGGGAGCGCGGCATCGCCTCCTGGTATGGCAAGAAGTTCCACGGCCAGCGCACCTCCTGCGGCGAGGTCTACGACATGTACGGCATGACCGCCGCCCACCCCACCCTGCCCATCCCCAGCTATGCGCGCGTCACCAACGTCGCGAGCGGCAAGTCGGTCGTGGTGCGCATCAACGACCGCGGCCCGTTCCTGCACGAGCGCGTGATGGACCTGTCCTACACCGCCGCGCACAAGCTCGGCATCCTCAACAACGGCAGCGCCGAAGTCGAGATCGAGAGCATCGCCCCGAGCGCGATCGTCGCCAAGGCCGCACCAGTCCAGGCGCGCCCGCCGGAGCCGGTCCAGACCCGGCCGCTGGAACCCGCCCGGACTGTCGCCGCCGCCAAGCCCGCCGTCGTCCCGCCGGTGGTGGCCGGCGGCAACGTCTACCTGCAACTCGGCGCGTTCAAGTCGCGCGAGGCGGCCGAGAGCTTCATGGCAAAGATGCGCGCCGAACTCGGTGACGTCGGCCGCGAGATCGGCCTGTTCGTGAACGGCGGTTTCTCGCGCATCCACCTCGGCCCCTACGCCGACCAGAACGAGGCCCGCGCGAGCGCCGAGCGCCTGCAGGGCCGGCTCGGTTTCAAGCCGATGGTGAACTTGCGCTGATTTTCACACTCTGACGCGCTCACCGAACATCGGCAAGGCGCGAGGAGGCGCCGCTGCACCGTCATGAATCCGCGCACGCTACTGTTGTCGGCCGCCCTGTCCTCGGCCATCCTCCCCTCTGTCCACGCGGCGGAAAGCGATCTTTCGAGATGCGCCGCCATGCCGGACGACGGCGAACGCCTGAAATGCTACGACGGCCTCGCATCCCCCCGCCCGCGCGAAACGCCGGCACTGCCGGCAACCGGAACGGCGACCGCCGCACCCGAAGCCGCACCGCAGACCGCCGGCGAACACGTGCACAAGGAGCGCAGCTGGCTCACCCGTGCATGGAACCTGGACGGCCAGGGCCGGGGGCGCGGCTCGCAACTGACGCCGCTCAGCCCTTACCGGACCAGCTACCTGATCGTGCGCAAATCCAACCGGCCGAACACGCAACCCAACTCGCCCGCGCCCGGCCATGTCACCCCGGTCCCGCTCGATCTCGATTCGCTGGAAGCCAAGTTCCAGTTCAGCTTCAAGGCCGAGATCATGAACTACCGGCACATCAGCCTGCTGGGCTTCGACGACTTCCGGCTGTGGGGCGCCTACACCCAGCAATCCAACTGGCAGGCGTTCAATGCGCGCAATTCGTCGCCGTTCCGCGAGACCAACTACGAACCGGAACTGATCGCCACCTTCGGCACCGGCAACGCCGGCAACGGCCTGAAGATGGTCAACCTCGGACTGGTGCACCAGTCGAACGGCAAGGGCTCGACAGACTCGCGCAGCTGGAACCGCGTCTACGCTCAAGGCGGCTGGGAATGGAACAACAAGGTCAGCATGCTGGCGCGCGCATGGTGGCGCATCCCGGAGAGCGCCGCGAACGACGACAACCCTGACATCGAGGCATACGCCGACCGCGCCGACGCGGTGATCCGCTGGGAGCCGGACAAGACACAAGCAGTCTCGCTGCTGCTGCGCAACAATCTTTATCTCGGCCAGAACCGCAGCTTCGTGCAACTCGACTGGACCACGCCGGTGTTCGTCGGCAAGTCCGCCAAGCTGCATGCGCAGCTGTCCACCGGTTATGGCGAGAGCCTGATCGATTACAACCACAGGCAGACGACGTTCGGGCTGGGGGTTTCGTTCCGGGAGTGGTAACGATTCGGCCGTTCGTGCTGGGTAGGCCGCAGGCCGTATCGAAGCATGAACGACCAAATCAAAATCAACACCGTCGGGGGTAGCCCGACAGCTAGTCACTTTTCTTGTCTTGCCCGGAATTATGTAGCAGCCGCACAAATCAATAGCAATCAATGAATTACGACCGTGTTTCTGTATTCTTGAAAGTACAGCATAGCGCCGCCCCTGCGGGCTTAGGATTTGTAGTGCAGCATCCATGCTTCCAGGATTTGTTCTCCATCTGACTCAATCTTGCTAACCAAGGCGGCACGTTTGGTTTCGTCGTGCTCCCCGTGCGCCTTTTCGACAAGCGCCGCCAGCGCCTGATGAAGTGTGTCCGTTGCGTCGTATTCAGGAAGCCGCATGTGCTTGAAGACATCGCCAACCTGAATAGACACGATATGACTTTCCACCCATTCGCGCACTATCGGCGTGTTCAGTAGGCCGCACAGGAAATAGGCTGGCTGCTTTTTGTTGAATCCCGCGAAATAGACCTTGTGGTCGGGCACGTAAGGACGTTTCCCTGCACCCGGAACCATGGCGCTACCGGCCACTGCCGCATAGAAGCGGCTCGACATTTCAGGCCAAACCACTTTCCATGGCTGAAAGGTGTAATCGCCGACGTTGTACACGGCATAGAACGGCGCTCCCTTCATCTGTCGGCGATAGGTGGAACGATCATTAAGCAACGTCTTGTAACCCGAGAACCATGCTTTGGTCTTGGCAAGCCCCTTACCATTCATCACTGCTTCGGAAGAAGCATATTCTGCATTACCGATGCCCTGATTTGGAACGAAGGTGTACAGGCTTTCATCGGTCCACATCGGATTATTCAACCGCAAATAGCACGCTTCAAAGTCGCCTGCTCCCTTGACCAAGGGGTACAGCAGATTGGCTTCTACCCATGCGGTTTTTGCCGGGCCAATGTTTTTCTTGCCTGCTTCCGGGCGGCTACGCACTTGGACCAGAGTACCGTTGGTTTTGACTACCGGGACGAAGAAAACGCCATTCAGATCAGTGGTGATGCCCTTACGCCCGGCCACCCAGTCACAAGTGCCAGAAAGTGCCTGTAATGCCTTATAGCGGCCCTTATCAAGCACGGCCCAGGGAGAGCCCACCCCATCGACGGGGGCGGCCTCCTTGGTAGTGATGGCAACTCGCGCCATCACGGCGGATAGATCCAGTGCTACGGGGATAGCCTTCGCAGTACCTGCGGAGCTATCCCAAAGACGATACGGCACCGGATAGGCTCCGGACTTCTTGGTCTTGTTGAACACCGCTACGACAGTGTGATTGGAAGCATCCGCGAACGGTTTCAACGCCTTCATATCGTCCACGCTAACAGGTGCCAAGTGGAGCGATTTAGGATTGGTCGGTTCGAGCTTGAAATGCCGGAAACCTGCCGAGGACGGATTTTTGAAAATCGTTCCCGTGATTACAAATGCCAGTCGCCCATTGACCTTCAGCCACTTGTCCGACGTGGTGTAGGTAATCATGGCAGAAATATCCAACTCGTTGCCGCCATGGCGTTTGTTCTTTGAGAAGATGCCGTAACGCTCGCAGGTCGGCTTGACCCGTTCGCGGTACGCATCGGGCAATTTCGACCAGCGCACCCAGGGAGGGTTGCCCACGATGCAGTCGAAATGACCGGCCGTGGCCGACCAGAAAAAGTTGCGTACAACCCGGAACCAGATGCCATTCCACTGCTGGCGATGCAGCTCCAATATCTGGTCGTAGGTGTATTGCAGCGGCTTACGCCATTCAGCAGCTTCGTTCGGTGTCAGTAGCTCTGCCGCCAACAAGCGAGCTTCGGCTTCTGCATAGTCCAAGTCATCTTCAACATCCTCGCCCATTTGTGCAAAGACTTGATCAAGGCGTATCCGGTTAAAAGCCAAGGCAGCAGGAAGCGCAATATCCAGTCCCGCTACCTGGCTACCGATTTGGTAGTTCACCACGTCTTGCCCCTTGGCAGGGTCGGACGCTGGAGAATAAATCGCGTCAGCTAGCAGCACCGGAATTTCCAATGTCTGGCCGGGCGACGCTCTCAACAGGTCGGCAATCTCCATCAGGAAATTAACTCGTGCAGTTTGCACCGCCAGAGGATTCAGATCGAAGCCCCATACCGACGTGCAGAGGTGATGGAGAATCCGTGTGGCATCCCATCCCTCTCTATTGGCTTCCTCTCGGATAAGCCGCAACACGGTTAGAAGAAACGCGCCCGAGCCGCATGTAGGATCTAGTACCCGCTTATCCAGCCAGTTGCCGTTCCGGGCTTTCTCTACGGTGAAATCCACCAACCAATCTGGCGTATAGAACTCTCCCAGACTTTGGCGCAATCTGCCAGGCACCAAGCCTTGATAGAGGTCGCGCAGCACATCGCGGGTGTGGGTCAGATGGTCGGTGCGATACAGGGAGAGAGATGCCAGCAAGCTACGCAATGCCGGCATCAGGGTGGCTGAATGCGGCGGTTTAAGGGCTACGTCGAGATACCAACTGAAAATCGCTTCTTCCACGAAGCCGCTGATCCCCGCTTGGGTGAAGATACCGGCCCGTTCAATATCCTGCGACAGGGTATCTAGCAATGCATCATCACTCAATAAAGCCGACATGGCCTGTGCCGGTTGCTGTGTGGTGGTCAACCCATGCGCAGAGACAATTTCAGCGGCCAGCAATTTAATCAACAAAGAGTTGTAGGAATGGATTACGAACAAACGCCCGGACATAGATTGTTCAGCGAGTCCATTCCACGAGAACCCGATTTCCTGATTGATGGCGTCGGCCTGCAGCACCGACATGTCAGCTACTTGTCCGTAAAGGGTGCGCCATTCCTCGAATAGCATCTTGATCTTGGAATTCCCGCTTACGGCCAATTCGGCAGCGAGGGCATCAGCCATGGCCTGCATCAGTAAACGCGCATTGACAGCTCCATGGCCGAAGTCGGCCATCAAGTTGTCCAATGTGATGGCGCGCCTGGTATCGGCCCGGATCGCTTGAATGACCAGGCCCACTGCGTATTCGGAAAAAGGAACAAGATGCTGGGTGTGGATGGCATCATCGCGCACCTGAGCGAAACAAATGTGATCACCGTCAATTGCGATGCCGATGTAATCGGCGGCAGGAATGCCTGACTTCTTTGCTTCGCGCTGGATATAGGGCAACAGGCGTTCGTCAGTGGCCTCCCTGAATTTCGCGCTGCTTTTCTTGCCCTTGAATAACCCAGGAGCCTTGAACTCAAGGATGACGTTGTTGTAGCTGCCGTCCTTTCTAGCTCGCTCAGCGTCAAAGTGAATGTTCAGCGCTGTTTCCAGTGCAGCCACCCAGGCCAAGCGAACTTCTTCTTCCCCCTTCCATGGGCGGTTACGCTTGGCCGCTATTTGATCGTATGCGCGGGAACTTCTAGTAGAGTGGCCATCTAATGGCTGGCTGGCTGGCTGGCTGGCTGGCTGGCTGGCTGGCTGGCTGGCTGGCTGGCTGGCTGGCT
>DATGXM010000391.1:0-5120 GCA_035298985.1 Azonexus sp.
TACAGGCTGAGCCGATGGTCGGCATCGGCGACCACCGGTTGCTGCTGCGCAAAGAAGCCCTCGGTGTGGATCAGTTCGTCCTTGGCACCGAGCTTCTTGACGGCGGCGACGCTGGCATCGACGAACTCCGGGCTGCCGGCGGCGAAGATGGTGTGCTTCGACAAGTCGGGGAACAGCTTGGGCAGTACGACATCGACGCGGCCGTGTAGATAACCTTCCTGCTGTTCGCGGGTCAGCGTGATCTTGTAGTCGAAATTGCGGTGCTTGGTGCGCCACCAGGCCATCATGCCCAAGCTATAAACATCTTCCTGGGTGCGGGCCGAGAACAGCATGGTCACCGGCTTGCGGAAACCTCGGCGCAGCGCGGCTTCGGCCAGGGCGAGCACGGGCGCCAGGCCGGTGCCGGCGGCGATGCACAGCACCGGGGTGTCTACCGAAGGATCGCCGATGAAGGTGCCGTAGGCGCCGGAAACCTTGACGCTTTCGCCGATGATCAGCTGATCGTGGATCCAGTTGCTGGTCACGCCGCCGTCGGCGCGGGCGACTTGCAGCACCAGTTCGCCGTCCGGGCGCGGAGCGTTGGAAATGGAGTAGGCGCGGGCCGGAATGTCGGCGCGCGGGTTGCCGATGGTGACGTACTGGCCGGGCCAGTAGCGGATCGGCTGGCCGACCGGGCGCAGGCGCAGTTCGACGACGCGGGCGGCGATGGTCTTCTTGTCGGTGACGACGAACAGTGCATCCTCACGCGGCGGGAAGAGCTTGGGCTTGGCATCCTCGGTGCCCCATTCAATGGTCAGCTCCTCGGAAATCGGCTTGGCCATGCACATCAGGCCGTAGCCCTGCTTGCGTTCTTCCTGCGACAGCGCCATGTCGAGCACCATGCCCTGGTCGAACTGGCCTTGCGTGACCTTGACCTTGCATTCGCCGCAGGCACCGGCGCGGCAGTTGTTGGGCAGTGCGTAGCCGGCCTTTTCGAGGGCCATCAGTACGGTGTCGCCATAGGCACAATCGACTGACTTGCCGGAGGGTTGCATGATGATGCGAGTCATTTTGTCTTCCCCTACTGGTTTGGGTTTCTCTGTTGCGGCAAGGCCGACGCCCTTGTTTAGGGCGCCGGCCGGAGCAAATACTTGCCGATTGTGTGCTTAGAACACCGGGATTATGTCTTCCATGTCGATGTCGCTGATCTCCTGGCCGGTGATGCCGACTTCCGGAATGGCCGGGAAGGGAATGTTGTAGCGATCGAGCACGCCCTTCAGGTTGATCATCGCGTTCTTCCAGTTTTCCAGCTTGGCTTCGTAGCTCGGGATGCCGAAGCCGGCGCCGCGGGCGACTTCCTCGGCTTCACGCTGGTTGGCGATGAAGTCGGACGGCAGGTCCCAGAATTCCATCGGCGGCTCGAACAGCACGGCAGACAGGAACAGGTAACCGGCGCGGATCTGCTTGGTGACGATAGCCTTGGTCGATTCGTCGAGGCCCGGGTAGTCGCGCTCCATGACCGCCATGCAGATGGCCATGTGGCGGCCTTCGTCGCGGCCGATATTCTTGAAGCCTTCCTTGAAGACGGCCTCGCGGGAGTTCTCGTACATCTGCTTGAAGATGGTGGCGGCAGCGATTTCGCCCATCAGGAAAGAGGAGAACAGCACGGCCAGGTCGTACTTGGGCACCGCCTGCTTGTAGCCGGTCCAGTAGCGGCCGCCGTTGAAGTACAGCCACTGCACGTTCTTCTGCAGGCGCTTGCCGAGTTCGGTCTTCGGCACGTAGGTCAGCGGGTCCGGATGGCCGAGCAGCTTGGTGATGGCCAGGCCGCACATGATTTCGTGGTTCTGCTCGTCGCGGGTCACCGAGAAGAAGCACTTGCGGACCGGGTCTTCCTCGTGCACTTCATAGGTCTTGATCAGCGCTTCGGCGAAGACCGGGGGAGCGGAGGCGTCGAACACCGACAGCAGGCTCCACCAGTAGGCGATGGATTCGCGCTCTTCCCAGGTGTAGCTATCCACGTCCAGCGTGTCCCAGGGCAGCTTTTCCGGGTCCCAGTTCTCGCGCAGCGCGGCTTCCCAGACTTCCTGCAGCTTCTTGGTCTTGCTGTTCCAGGACAGCGGATAGACGTTGGGCTGCGGGGTTGCCGGCGGGAATTCCATCTTGTCTGCAAAACGTTCCTTGTTACTTGCCATGTCTCACTCCTTATAGGTGCTTCGTCAACATTCGGAATGCCATCCGGAGTAGTCCGGCGGCGTGGTTCGAATAATGATACAAACGTAAAGCAACAGTCAACAAAATTTGTATCAAAAGATGTAAAAAAATTTGGGGAACTAATTCTGGATTTTGAAAACAAAAGACGGCAGCAGGTTTGCAAAAAGCAAAAGCCATTGATTTTGTGGAAAAATTATCATTGTGAGAAATTTGTTTTGATAAAAGGAACTGTGTTGATCGATGATTTTTACGATACTTTTTATTGACTAGTGTAAAGATAGTTCGTATCGTGTAAGCAGATTGGCGCGACGTGTGTGCGCCTTCGTTCAAGAACAGGCATCGCCAAGGAGATATCCATATGTCCCACCCCCTACTCGAGAAACACCGCGCCACGCTGGACGGCGCTCTGAATGCCATCCGCACCCGTGGCTACTGGTCGGCCTATAACGAGATGCCGAGCCCGAAGACCTACGGCGAAACGGCGGCCGAGGACGGCAAGAAGGCTTTCGAGGCGCATCTGGGCAAGCAGTTCGGGTTCGATCAGCCGGGGCAGAAGGGCTGGCTTGGTGGCGAGCAGTCGCCGTACGGCATCGATCTGAATGTGCAATACCCGGTTTGCGACCACGAGGCGCTGATCGCCGCCGGCCAGCAGGCCATGGTTGGCTGGCAGAAGGTTGGAGCCGACGGGCGTACCGGCATCTGCCTGGAAATCCTGTCGCGCCTTAACCAGCAGAGCTTCGAGCTGGCGCACGCCGTCATGATGACCACCGGCCAGGGCTGGATGATGGCCTTCCAGGCCGGCGCCCCGCATGCCCAGGATCGCGGCCTGGAAGCCGTCGCCTACGCCTACCGCGAAATGAGCTTCGTGCCGACCGAAACCGTGTGGGACAAGCCGCAAGGCAAGAACCCGTCGCTGGTCATGAAGAAGCATTTCGAACTGATCGGCCAGGGCGTCGGCGTCGTCGTCGGCTGCGGCACCTTCCCGACCTGGAACACCTATCCCGGCCTGTTCGCCGCGCTGGCTACCGGCAACGCGGTGATCGTCAAGCCGCACAGCAACGCCATCCTGCCGGCCGCCATCACCGTGCGCACCATCCGCGCCGTGCTGGCCGAAAACGGCATCGATCCCAATTTGGTTACGCTGTGCGTTGCTGCCGACCGCGGCACGACGCAGAAGCTGGTTACTCACGCTGCGGTCAAGTCCATCGACTTCACCGGCGGCAACGTCTTTGGCCAGTGGCTGATCGACAACTGCCGCCAGGCCCGCGTCTATGCCGAACTGGCCGGCGTGAACAACATCGTCATCGACTCGACCGACGCCTACAAGCCGATGCTGCGCAACCTGGCCTTTACGCTGGCGCTGTATTCCGGCCAGATGTGCACCACCTCGCAGGCCATCTTCGTGCCGGCCGGCGGCATCGACACCGAAGACGGCCACAAGTCCTATGACGACGTCTGCGCCGACCTGGCCAAGGCTGTCTCCGGCTTCCTGGCCAAGCCGGAAGTCGCCCACGCCGTGCTCGGCGCCGTGCAGTCGGCCGATACCCTGCGCCGCATCGAAATGGCCGACAGCGGCACCTTGGGCAAGGTCGTGCTGGCCTCGACCAAGCTGGAAAATCCGGAATTCCCGAAAGCCACCGTGCGCACCCCGGTGCTGCTCGCCTGCGACGTCGCCGACGAGCATGCCTATATGGAAGAGCGCTTCGGCCCGATCAGCTTCATCGTCAAGGTGCCCGATACCGCCGCCGCCATCGCCCTGTCCGAGCGCATCGTATCCACCCACGGCGCGCTGACTGCCGGCATCTACTCGACCCGGCAAGAAGTCATCGACGCCATGACCGCTGCCACCATGCGTTCCAAGGTCGCCCTGTCGATCAACCTGACCGGTGGCGTCTTCGTGAACCAGTCGGCGGCCTATTCCGACTACCACGGTACCGGCGGCAACCCGGCAGCTAACGCCTCCTACGCCGATGCCGCCTTCGTTGCCAACCGTTTTGTCGTGGTCCAGCGTCGTTACCACGTTTGAACCGACGAACTCGGGAGAGCTGAATGAACTTTGAAAACATCACTTTCAGCGTCGAAGCCGGCATCGCCCGCCTGACCCTGAACCGCCCTGACAAGCTGAACAGTTTCACCGGCCAGATGCACGCCGAACTGCGCACCGCCCTGGATCGCGTGCAGAGCGACCATTCCATCCGTGTCCTGGTGCTGACCGGTGCCGGTCGCGCTTTCTCGGCCGGCCAGGACCTGGCCGATCCGGACATGGCGAAAATCGACGGCAAGATGCCGGACATCGGCAATGTCGTCGAGCGCAACTACAAGCCGCTGGTCATGCGCCTGCAGAACCTGCGCGTGCCGACCATCGCTGCGGTCAATGGCATTGCCGCCGGCGCCGGTGCCTCGGTGGCGCTGGCCTGCGACCTGGTGGTCGCCACCAAGTCGGCTTCCTTCCTGCAGGCCTTTTCCAAGATCGGCCTGATTCCGGATACCGGCGGTACCTGGTTCCTGCCGCAGCGCGTCGGCATGGCGCGCGCCATGGGCCTGGCCCTGCTCGCCGACAAGCTGCCGGCCGCAAAAGCCGCCGAATGGGGCCTGATCTGGGAATGCGCCGAGGATGCCGATTTCGCCGCCCGCATCGATGCGCTGGCCAAGCAGCTGGCGGTCATGCCGACCAAGGCCTTGGTCCGTACCCGCCAGGCCATGCATGCCGCGCCGGGCCACACGCTGGAGCAGCAACTGTCCTTCGAAGGCAGCTTCATGCGCGAACTGGGCTGGAGCCCGGATTACGCCGAAGGCGTCGCCGCCTTCATGGAAAAGCGCGCGCCGAATTTCACCGGAGAGTGATCGCGTGAGTAATACACCCCTACCCCAACAGGCCGTCATCGCGGTGGTCGGTACTGGCGCCATGGGCGCCGGTATCGCCCAGG
>DATGXM010000392.1:0-12368 GCA_035298985.1 Azonexus sp.
GGTGGCGGAAGCCACGCCGCCGTGGGAAACGCCCGCCGAGCCGAAGCCGCAGGCCGCTACCGCGCCCGCCGCACCGCGCAGCCGGGTCAGCCCGGGCAAGGTCAAGCTGGTTGCCGAATTGCTCGGTCTGAGCGAGGACGACGAAGAGGAACTGCTGGTCCGCCTGATCGACGAATACCTGGCCCTCAAGGGGGCGTAATCCCCTGGCTGACTACAGCACGACCTGCGCGCCCAATTCGACCACGCGGTTGGACGGAATGCGGAAGAAGGCCGTCGCGCTGCCTGAATTCCGGAACATGGCGATGAACAGCAGTTCGCGCCAGTAGGCCATGTCGGAGGCCAGTTTCGGAATCAGCGTTTCGCGGCCGAGGAAGAACGAGGTATCCATCAGGTCCAGCGCCAGCCCGGCTTCGGCGCACAGGGCGAGGGCGGCGGGAATGTCCGGCTCGTCCTTGAAGCCGTACTGGACGATGACCTGGCTGAAATTGCCGGCCAGACGATGCACCTCGACCCGGTCCACCTCCGGCACGTAGGGCACATCGAAGACATTGACGCTCAGGATCACCACCTGTTCGTGCAGCGCCTTGTAGTGCTTCAGGCTATGCAGCATGGCGTGCGGCACGTAATCGGGGTCGGGCGTCATGAAAATGGCGGTGCCCGGCACCCGTTCGATACCGCCCTCGACGATGCTGGCGATGAAGGGCTTGAGTTCCATCGCATCGGCTGCCAGGCGCATGCCGAGCAATTCGCGGCCGCGTTTCCAGGTGGTGAGCAGGACGAAGACCACCAGGCCGAAAATGAGCGGGAACCAGCCGCCGTCCGGAATCTTGACCGAATTGGCGAGGAAGAAGGCGAGGTCGATGCAGATGAAGGGCAGGGCGCCGAGCACGGCGCGGGCCGGGCTCCAGTTCCATAGGCGAACCGCCACGGCGATGGCCAGGATATTGGTGATCAGCATGGTTCCGGTCACTGCGATGCCATAGGCGGCGGCCAGGTTGGACGAGGTGCCGAATTCGATGACCAGCGCGATGATGGAAATCAGCAGCAGCCAGTTGATGGCCGGCAGGTAGATCTGGCCGATTTCCCGGTCCGAGGTGTGCTGGATTTCCAGGCGCGGCGTGTAGCCGAGCTGGATGGCCTGCTGGGTGATCGAGAAGGCGCCGGAAATCACTGCCTGCGAGGCGATGATGGTGGCCACCGTGGCGAGGATCACCAGCGGGTAGCGCGCCCATTCCGGGGCGAGCAAGTAGAAGGGATTTTCGAGGGCAGCCGGGTCGGCCAGCAGCAGCGCGCCCTGCCCGAAATAGTTGATGAGCAGGGCCGGCATGACGTAGCTCAGCCAGGCATACTGGATAGGTTTGGCCCCGAAGTGTCCCATGTCGGCGTACAGTGCCTCGGCGCCGGTGATGCAGAGGACCACGGCGCCCAGGGCGAAGAAGCCGAGCAGCGCGTTGCCGATCAGGAAGTGGAAGGCGTACAGCGGATTGATCGCCGCCAGCACGGCCGGATGCTCGACGATGGCGAGGGCGCCGAAGACGGCCAGGACGGCGAACCACAACACCATCACCGGACCGAACAGGGCGCCGACACTGGCCGTGCCGCGGCGCTGGAAGAGGAACAGGCCGACCAGGATGACCAGCGTGATGGGCAGGATGTAGGGCTTGAACGTCGGGGTGATGATTTCCAGCCCCTCGACCGCCGACAGCACCGAGATGGCCGGGGTGATGACGCCGTCGCCGTAGAACAGCGCCGCGCCGAACAGGCCGAGGGTGACGAGCAGTTTCTGCTGCCAGCTGCCCGGCGTTCCCTTGTGCAGGGCGAGGGTCATCAGCGCGATGATGCCGCCTTCGCCCTTGTTGTTGGCGCGCATGATGAAAGAGACGTACTTCACCGTGACGACGATGATCAGCGACCAGAAGAATAGCGACAGGACGCCGAGCACGTTGTCCGGGGTGATCGGCACCGGATGATGGGCGCCGCCGAAGACCTCCTTGATCGAATACAGCGGGCTGGTGCCGATATCGCCATAGACGATCCCAAGCGCGGCCAGGGTCAGCGTCGCCAGACGCTTCTTGTCTTGTTCTCTTTGCATGAATTTCCCTCGGACTTACGGCTGGAAGCGATAGCCAACGCCGGTTTCGGTCAGAAAGTGTTGCGGCTGGGTGGGGTCGTTTTCGAGTTTCTGGCGCAGGTGGCCGACATAGACCCGCAGGTAGTGGCTGCTTTCGATGTACGACGGTCCCCAGACGTCGCGCAGCAGGTTGCGCTGGGTCAGCACCTTGCCGGGCTGGGCGAGCAGTGCTGACAGCAGGCGGTATTCGATGGGCGTCAGGTGGACCGCCTCGCCGTCGCGGGTGACCAGGCGGCGCGACAGATCGACCACGACGCCGCCGAATTCGACCACCGGCGATGCCGCCTCGGCGCTGTGGCTGCGCCGGCGGAGCAGGGCGCGCACCCGGGCGCGCAGTTCGCCGACGCTGAACGGCTTGGTCAGGTAGTCGTCGGCGCCGGCGTCGAGGGCGTCGATCTTGTCGTTTTCCTGGCTGCGCGCCGACAGGATCAGCACTGGCACGTCGGACCAGCCGCGCAGGTCGCGAATCAGGTCGATGCCGTTGCCGTCGGGCAGGCCGAGGTCGAGGATCAGCAGGTCAGGCTGGCGCGAGCCGGCCTCGATCAGGCCCTGGGCCATGGTCTCCGCCTCGGCCACCTGGCAACCTTCCTCTTCGACGGCCACCCGGACGAAGCGGCGGATCTGCTTCTCGTCCTCGATGACCAGAACTTTGGCCGGGGTACTCATGCCGCTTCCTCCTCGACGATGGGCGGGTTGCCCACCGGCAGCGAGAAGCTGACGCAGGCGCCGCCGCCCGCCCGGTCGTCGGCCTGAATCCGGCCGCCATGCGCTTCGACGATGGCTTTGCAGATGGCCAGGCCGAGACCGGTGCCCGGCTTTCCCGATTCACTGTGGCCGCGCACGAACATGTTGAACAGCTCGTCGCGCCGCTCGGGCGGGAAGCCGGGGCCGCGATCCATGACGGCGATGCTGACCACGTCGCCTTGCCGTTCGGCCTGCAGTTCGATGGCGGTGTGCGGTGGCGCGTACTTGGCGGCGTTTTCCAGCAGGTTGCAGAACACCCGTTCGACGAGGACGGCGTCGAATTGCAGCAGGGGCAGATCCTTCGCCAGCTCGACCTTGACCGGGTGTTCGGCCAGCGCGTTGCCGAGCAGCTTGATGCTGGCGCCGACGACTTCCTCCAGCGGTTGCCATTCCCGGCGCAGCGTCACCTCGCCGGCGTTGAGGCGGGCCATGTCGAGCAGGTTGGCGACCAGCCCGGCCAGGCGGGCCGCCTGTTCATGCAGGGCCTGGGCGGTTTCCAGTGCGGCCGGCGGCAGGCCGGGCTTGATCAGGAACAGCGAATCGGCCAGGCCGACCATGGCGGTCAGCGGCGTGCGCAAATCGTGCGACAGGGCGGACAGGATGGAGCTGCGCAGGCGTTCGGTCAGCATCCTGACTTCGCTGGCCTGGGCCACTTCGACGTAATGCAGGCGTTCCAGCGCGACGGCCAGCAGCGAGGCCAGCGCTTCGAGCAGGGACAGCGTTTCCGGCGTCGGCTCCGTCGGGTTGCCGTGGAAGCCGACGGCCAGCACGCCGCGGATGCGCAGCGAGGCGCGCAAGGGCAGGTAGAGCGAGGCATAGCCCATGCCGCCGACCTCGTCGCTGCGTACCAGCGTGCCGCTTTCCAGGGCGACCCGGGCCAGATGCTCTTCCACCCGTAGATCGCCGTCGTGGGCGGCGGCGACCAGGCGGTGCCGGGTTTCATCGGGCAGCAGGACGATGGACTGGGCCGCCAACTGGGCGTGCAGGAAGTCGCGGGTGATGTCGATCGCCTGCGCGGTGGTCAGCGAGCCGGCCAGTTGCCGGGCCAGCTGATAGAGGGCACGGGTGCGCTGCTCGCGCAGTTCGGCCTCGCTGGCCTTCTGGCGCAGCACCGACGTGAAATGGGTGGTGGTCAGGGCGGTGACCAGCATCACGATGAAGGTCACCAGGTACTGGATGTTGCTGACCGCCAGCGAGAAGCGGGGCGGGACGAAGAAGAGGTCGAAGAACAGGACGCTGAGCACCGAGGCCAGGATGGCGGCGTTGCGCCCCAGTTTGACGGCGACGACGAGGACCGTGAGCAGGAAGAGCATCACGATGTTGGCCAGGTCGAGATAGCCGAGCAGCGGGGTGGCCGCCAGCGTGGTCAGCACGCAGGCGGCAACGGTCAGCGCCAGACGCTGGGGGCGGGTGAGTCGCGCCTCGCTGACATCGGGTGATGGGGCCTTGAGTTCCATGGCTCGCTTCCACTATCGGGATGGCTACAGACTATGCCTGCCGGTATAAAAACGCTGACCATTCTGGCCTGCGCGGCGTAAAAATGTCGTAAAGATTGTTCCGCGCCGGCACATTACAAACTTGTAACCTTGCCGTCAGCGGCCTGTCGGGGGGAGGGGCACAGAATCGGCGCATCGACCACTCAAGGAACCGCCATGCGCCTGCTTTTTGCCCTCATGCTTTCCCTCAGCCTGCCCGCCTTTGCCCAGCACGATCACCACGCCGGCCATATGGCGGCGAAACAGGATGCGCCGTTGAGCGACGGCACCATCAAGAAAATCGACAAGGCGGCCGGCGAAGTCGTCATCCAGCACGGCCCGCTCGACAGCATCGGCATGCCGGCCATGACCATGGCCTTCGGCGTCGCCGACAAGGGGTGGCTGGGCAAGCTGAAGGCCGGCGACAAGATCCGCTTCGCGGCCGAGATGAAAGGCAGCCAGCCCATCGTCAGCCGCTACGAACTGGCCAGATGACAGGACGGCGCCGCGCCGACCCTCGCCGAGGGTACTGAGCGCGGCGCCGGGCAGCCTCAGCCCTTCGCACCGCCGGCTTGCCGCCCGCCGCCCAGCAGCAGGGGAATGAAACTGACCAGGATGCCGCCGCCACCCATGGCGTCTGCCATTCCGGGTGTATCCGCGAATAGCGCGGATGCAGCATCTCGTCGCGCGCCATGGCGTACATGCTGCGGCTGAATTGCAGGATCTGCGTCTCCATGGTGCCTATGGTGCTCAGGATGGTCGACAGCACCGCCAGATAGCTCCATGGTGCCGGGAACAGCTTGTTGGCGATGGGGTACAGCACATTGGTGTTGGCCTGGGCGATGTCGTCGTCGCTCAACACTATCTAAAACAGATAGTCGCCACGGTTTTACTTTCAATCGATGGCGTAAGGTAAGATGCAACAAACTGTTCATTTGCAACGGATATAGTCTATGCCGTTTAAAACCACATGGGAGGCACACGGACTGCTGACTGAGTGGCAGGGCCATTCTACTAATGCAGAAATGGTTCAGATGCAGGAGCAAGCCCACAGTCATCCCAACTTTGATTCTGTACGCTACTCCATTCACGATTTCAGCAAGTGTGAGAGTTTTGCGCCGTGCGACTACGATGTGGAATTTTCAGCTGCAATAGATGGGGCAGCCAGTAGGACGAGCAAGCTTTTAAAGATTGCTATCGTTGCAGCCAATTCTGGAGTCTCAGAAATGGTTAGCCGGTATATAGATACAGGGCTTAGCCCCTATCCAGTTAATTTTTTTGCCACTCTACAAGAGGCGAGGGAGTGGGTTAACTAGCCGCTTCATCCTGTGCAATTCAGCAGAGATAAGTGGCCGTTGAGAAACGCATCCAGGCGAGCAAGTTGAGCCAATCAGATGGGATGCGATTCGATAGTCAATACAATCCGCAGGAACCTCTTGAACGTGTCGTTCCCGCGCAGCCGGAACCCGGAGTTTTGACTTTCTGGCTTCCCTCCTGCGTAGGAATGGCGGTGTTGCCAATATGGCGGGGTATTTCGCCCCGCCGCCTCAAACTGCGTAAGGCCGGTGCAGCCAGCCGCGCACGACCTCCACATCCTTCTGCGGCAGGTAGGCGAAGCCGCCCAGCGCGTCTTCGACGGCCGTTTGCGCCACCCAGTGCGGCACCGCCTTGGTGGTCAGCATGTGGAAGTACCAGGCCATCGGGTAGCCGGCCTCGCGGTCGAAATGGGTCAGCGCCTGCTGCAGCTTGACGCCGTTGGTGCCCTGGGGGGCTTCGAATTCCGGCGGGTCGCCGGCCAGGGTGGGGATCGGCTGGGCGCGGAAGACGAGTTGGTGGTAGCGGTCGAGGTGTTCGCGGGTGGCGATCACCCAGTGGTTGTACCAGGCGCTGGTGTTGCCGGCGCTGCTCTTGCCCCAGTCCTCGACCATGCGGTGGATGGGGGCCGGTTCCGGCTTCTGGCCGAGCATGCGCTTGAGGAAGGCGCCGACGTGCTGGATGCGGCGGAAGGCGTAGAAGGGCAGGCCGACCGGGACCGGCGTGTCCTTGCCGCCGCGCGGGTCGATCAGGTCTTCGACGGTGCTGGGCTCGTTGGCGAACAGTTGATGGGCGCGGACCTCCTGCAGGTCTTCGATTTCCAGTTGCAGGAAACCGTCGTGCTTGTCGCCTTCGGCGGCGACCAGGTAATGCGTCTGGCCGACCAGGCGGGTGGCGAACAGGGTACGGTCGGCGTAGTCGTCGGCGAGTTGGTGCAGGTCGCCGTCGCGGGCGTCGAGTTCCTGCTCGACCCAGGTTTCCAGGCTGTCGCTCAGGCGATTGCCGGCTTCGTCGATGATGCCGCCCAGGCGGTACCAGCCGCCGCGCGCGAAGCTGTGGCGGAATTTCCAGTCCGGAATGGCTTTGCCCAGCGCCTTGACCAGCGCGGCGGGGCCGGCGCTGACCGCAGTCTGGGCGCAAGTCTCGACAATCGCCGGCGACAGCGACTTGCAGTATTCGGTCCAGGCCAGGGTTTCCTTCATGATTTTTCCTCGGGTCAGAGTCTGTGAATTATTCGGGCGCGACCGAGCAAGGTGTCCGGGCGCGCCCGATCAAGGCGCAAAGCACAGCCATAGCTCGGGCTATGGCGAGCATTTGCAACGCCAAGCGGGCTCGTCTGGGCGCGGGGAGCGGTAGTGAATGAATATTTCATAGGCTCTTAGGCGGCTTCCGACTCGGCGAGCCGGGCTTGGGCTGCCTCGCGGACTTCGATTTCAGGGTCTTCGGTCAGTGGCGGCAGGAATTCGAGAGGGGCGCTGGTCACGGCGGCCAGGCGCACCCACCATTCCGGGTCGTCGAGCAGCGTGGCGGCCAGGCCGGGCAGGGCGCGCTCGGCGACGATGGCGCGCACTTCCGGCTCCGGGTCGCTGGCCAGCATGTGCAGGGCAAAGGGCGGCAGGCGCGAGGCGACGACCTTACGCACCTCGCGCTCGCTGTCCTTGACCAGCTTGGCGAGCTGGCCGTGCGGCAGGCGGCGGGCGACGGTGGCGCGGATCAGGTAGTCGTCATCGTTGATCATGCGGATGAGCAGCGCCTCGGGCAGCCGGGTGGCGACCGACAGGCGCACTTCGCGGTCGCGGTCGCCGATCATGCCGTCGAGTTGCTCGACCGGCAGGCGGGTGGCGACGACGCGGCGGACGACCTCGTCAGGATCGGCCTTCAGGCGGAAGATGGTGTCGATGGGGGCGTAGCGGGCGGCGATGGCGCGGCGCTCCCAGAAAATGTCGTCGAGGTATTTTTCGGCCTCGTCGCGGTTCTGGCGCAGGAAGCGGTCGATCTGCCGGCCGCTGTGGGCGCGGATGCAGGCGTCGCCCGGCGTGCAGCGGCCGGCTCTCAGGAAGTCCGGATAGTGGCTGCAGCCGGAGCACAAGCCCAGCTTGCCGACGCCGGCCTGGCCTTGATCACTCGTCATCGACCTTGCTGGCAATCAGGATGCCGGTGGCGATGCCGGCATCGTTGGTCAGTTCCAGGCAATGCCCGCTCGCCCCGGTGATCAGGTAGAGGTCGTAGCCATCGACGGTGAATGCCGCCTTGTAGCGGGGCGAGATGTCGTCCTCGCTGCATTCGGTGAAATGCAGCTTGGGGAAGCGCTGGCGCAACGAGGCGGCGCGGGCGTCGAGCAGGGCGGCTTCGCCGACGTGGGCGAGTTGGGTGGGGGTGATCATGCCGCTTCCTCGTTTTCCAGTTCTTCCTCGAAGCGGGCCAGCGAGGCCGCCGGCACACCCATGATCTGGGCCAGCCAGGGCGGCGGGCAGGACAGGCGGCCCTGCAGTTCGAGCAAGGCTTCGCGGGCCGGGCCGCCGGTCGGCTTCTTGACCGGATGGACGCCGGCGCGCACCACCTTGGCGGCGGCCGGGCCGCCGATGGACTGGATGTAGACGATCTGGCAATCGTTGATCAGGGCCGAGCGGGCGGCGTTCTTGTCTTCGGCGCCATCGGCTTCGGCGGTGCTGCGCACGTCGATCAGCTTGATCGCCTGCTGGCCGACCTGGTAGATCAGGAAGCGGTCGCAGGAGCCGAAATGGCCGTCGAGGTTCTCGCCGCGATTGGCGGCGACGGCGACGCGGATGGAGCCGGGCATTTCACCGTCGGCGTAGGCTTCGATGGCCGGGAAGTCGCCATTTTCGATACCCTGGCCCCAGAGCAGGCGGACGGCCTCCTTGAGCTGTTCGGCATCCACGCCGACATGGCAGCCCTGCTCGGCGAAATCGCCGGCCAGGATGACGCGCAGGTCCTCGACGGTGAGCTTGCCGAGCTTGGCTTCGGTGAGCGGCGGTTCCAGCTTTTCGATCAGGGCGCCGACGAAGGCCTTGACGTCGAGGCCGTTCAGGGCACGGGCCGCCAGCGCGATGCGCAGCGCGGCTTCGCGGGAAGCGATGGGTGAGGGCGACATGATGGGCTCCTGGCAGTGTCTTCAGTGGAGCGCCGGTGCAGTTTTGACACTGCGCCGGCGCTCGGCTCAAGACGCTGGAATCAGGCCGGGCTGATGCAGCCGCTGGGGCAAACGTCGACGCACAACGGGGAATCGTTGTGGCCGTCGCATTCCGTGCAGGTCGCGGCGTCGATCTTGTAGAAGACCTTGCCGGAACTGATCGACTTGGTCGGGCAGACCGGCTTGCAGTCGCCGCAGGCGGTGCACATGTCGGGGTCGATTTTCATTGCCATGATGCTCTCCTTAAATTCCGCTTTGGCTGGCCGCAGTTATCAAACCAGCGGCTGGCTGGGCGGTCAGGTTCAACAAACTAATCCTCTGCCGCCCCAAGACGCTTGGCACGCAGGGAAATGGGCAGGCGGGGCGGCTTGGCTATCGGGTCGAAGTAGTAAGTGCCGCCGTTGTCCAGTTTCAGTTCGCCACCCCATTTCTCGGCGGTGTCGAATTCGATGGACTCGATGGACGCTTCCAGGTCGCGCTTCGGAAGGTAGAACACCAGCCCGCCGTTGCTGCCTTGCTGGATCATGATGTTGGCCATGCTCAACTCCTTTTGGGGTAACTGTGTCTGGCGCGGATGAGAGGCCGGGCGAGCGGCCCGAGGGCGAGGCGGACGGAGCGGAGGAACCGGAACGTACTGGAGGTACGTGAGGATTCCGAGCACCGCCCAACGAAGCCATCGGGCTGCACAGCCGGCCTATCGCCGCGTCAGCGGACCAGGTCGAAGTTGTAGTCGGTCGTTCCCATGCCGATTGTTTCCTTGTCGAGTTGCTCAAGGACGGCGTTGGTCAGCTGGGTAACCACGGCCATCATCCCTTCGTAGCCCATGGTGGTGGCACGATGCTGATGGTGACGGTCGAAGATCGGGAAGCCGAGGCGGATCAGCGGTACTTCGAACTCTTCACCCTTGTGACGGGTGTCGCGCTGGATGTACTTGCCGTAGCTGTTGCCGATCAGGAAGTCCGGCTTGTCCGTGAAGCACAGGCTGCGCATGTGCCACAGGTCGTTGCCGACATAGACCTTGCCCAGGGTGCCGAACGGGCTGGAGGCGAGGAGCTTCTCCATTTGCTTGCCCCAGCGCTTGTTGCCGTTGTGGGACAGGATGTGGGTCGGCTCGGCGCCCACTTCGAGCAGGATCTTGACCATGCCCATCACGAAGTCCGGGTCGCCGTAGAGGGCGAACTTCTTGCCGTGCAGCCAGGCGTGGCTGTCGGAGATCAGGTCCATGCAGCGGCCGCGTTCCAGTTCCAGCGAAGCCGGGATCGGCTGGCCGGTGACTTCGGAGACCTTCATCAGGAACTCGTCGGTCCACTCGACGCCCATCGGGATGTTGAGCTTCGGCACGTCGTGCTTCCAGGTGTTCTCGACGAACTTCTTGGTCTTTTCCAGCTGGGTCGGCTGCATCAGCAGCGTGGTGTAGGCGTTCGGCGCGTCCTTGACCTCGTCCATCGTCGTGCCGCCGGAGTACATGCGGAATTCGCCGTCGGCCGGGGTGTCGAAGACGTCGGTCGGGTCGGAGAGCATGGTGTAGCCGACGCCCATCTCGGTCAGCATGCGCTTGATGACGCGGTAGTTGCCGAGGTAGGTCTCGAAGCCCGGAACGATGTTGACCTTCTTGTTCGAGCCGACAACCTTGCCTTCCATGGCGTTCAGCGTTAAGTAGCGCAGGATGCCTTCTTCCATGTTGTCCCAGCCGGTGGTGTGCGAACCGACGAAGGACGGGGTGTGGGCGAAGGGGACCGGGTAGTCCTGCGGAATGTGGCCGGCCTTCTTCGAGTTGTTGATGAAGGCGTTCAGGTCGTCACCGATGACTTCGGCCATGCAGGTGGTGGAGACGGCGATCATGTCCGGCTTGTAGATGGCCTTGGCGTTTTCCAGGCCGTCGAACATGTTCTTCTGGCCGCCGAACACGGCTGCGTCTTCCGTCATCGAGTCGGAGACGCAGGAGCACGGTTCCTTGAAGTGACGGTTGAAGTAGCTGCGGAAGTAGGCGACGCAGCCTTGCGAACCATGCACGTAGGGCAGGGTCTTGTGGAAGCCGGAGGCGCAGAGGACGGCGCCGAGCGGCTGGCAGGCCTTGGCCGGATCGACGGTCAGGGCTTCGCGCTTGAAGTTGAGTTCCTGGTATTCCTGCGTGGTGGTCCACATGAAGGTTTCGAAGACCTTGTCCGGACCATGACCCTCTTCGAACTGGACGCGCTTCTCGGCCAGGTTCTTCTTGTAGTCGTCGTCGCGGAACAGCGGATAACAGGGCTTGATGTTGTCTGCGGTTTGCATTGCTATCTCCTTGCCGGCGCCGCTCATCTGCGGTCGTCAGCGGTAGGTTCAACAGAATTTCCCGGGGCGTTTCCTTGGCCCCGTCACTCCCGGCTTGACCGGGAATCCAGGAGAACACCTCTGGATTCCCGCCTACGCCCCGAAGGAAGTGCCCTTGGGGTGCGCGGGAATGACGGGGGCGGGAGTTACGCCGCCTTCTTCACTTCCTCGGCTTCAACCTTCTTCCAGGGCGGAACCAGGTTCTTGAACGTCGGGTTGGAGAGGGCGATGTCCATGTCACGGGCGAAGATGGCGAAGCCGTCGTAACCGTGGTACGGACCGGAGTAGTCCCAGGAGTGCATCTGGCGCAGCGGAATGCCCATCTTCTGGAAGATGTACTTTTCCTTGATGCCGGAGCCGACCATGTCGGGCTTCAGACGCTTGACGAACTCTTCCAGCTCGAAGCCGGTGACGTCGTCGTAGAGCAGGGTGGCATCACCCATTTCCTTGATCGTCCGGTCGTAGTCGTCGTTGTGGCCGAATTCGTAGCCGGTGCCGATGACTTCCATGCCGAGGTCTTCGTAGGCGCCGATCACGTGGCGCGGACGCAGGCCGCCGACGTAGAGCATGACCTTCTTGCCCTGCAGACGCGGCTTGTACTTGGCAATGATCTCGTCCATCATCGGCTGATAACGGGCGATCATGGCTTCGGTCTTTTCCTTGACGCTGTCGTCGAAGAAGGCGGCGATCTTGCGGCAGGATTCGATAATCTTGGTCGGGCCGAAGAAGTTGTATTCCAGGTAAGGAATGCCGTACTTCTCTTCCATGTGGCGCGAGATGTAGTTCATCGAACGGTAGCAGTGCAGCAGGTTCAGCTTGACCTTCGGCGTGTTCATCATTTCGGCCAGGGTGCCGTCGCCGGACCACTGGGCGACGACGCGCAGACCCATCTCTTCGAGCAGGATACGGGTCGCCCAGGCGTCACCGCCGATGTTGTAGTCACCGATGATGGCCACGTCGTAGGGGGTCGATTCGTAGGGCTGGCCGTCGCGCTTGTCGAGCACCCAGTCGCGGATCGCGTCGTTGGCGATGTGGTGGCCGAGGGACTGCGACACGCCGCGGAAGCCTTCGCAACGCACCGGGACGACCGGCTTGTCGAGGACGGCGGCAGCCTTCTTGGAGACGGACTCGATGTCGTCGCCGATCAGACCGATCGGGCACTCGGACTGGATCGAGATACCCTTGTGCAGCGGGAACAGGCCTTCGATCTCGCCGATCAGTTTGGCGAGCTTCTTGTCGC
>DATGXM010000393.1:0-4137 GCA_035298985.1 Azonexus sp.
CCGTCGGCCGAACTCGACACCCTGCCGGTAGGCAAGGGTGAAATTCGCCGCCATGGTCGGAAAGTCGCCCTGCTGGCCTTCGGCCCCCTACTCGGCGCCGCCCTCGCTGCCGGCGAGGAACTGGACGCCACCGTGGCCAACATGCGCTTCGTCAAACCAATCGATGCGGAACTAATTGTCGACCTGGCCGGGAACCATTCGTTGCTGGTGACTATCGAAGAGAGCGCCGTGATTGGTGGCGCCGGTTCGGAGGTTGAACGGGTGCTGGCGGAACGCGGATTGACCGTGCCGGTGCTTCGCCTCGGCCTACCTGACCGTTTCATCGACCACGGCGAGCAAGGGCAGCTGCTGTCTGAGCTGGGCCTGGACAAGGAAGGCATCATACGGACGATCCATCAAAAACTCGGCGCCCTGGCCGACAAACAATAAATTATCGAGAGAACCGCAAATGAGTGCCTCCACCCTCAACATCCCCGACGTCCAGAACTCTGCCGACACGCGCCAGATCGCGATCAACAAGGTCGGTATCAAGTCCATCCGCCACCCGATCAGGGTGCAGGACAAATCCGAAGGCGTGCAGCACACCATTGCCATGTTCAATATGTACGTCGGCCTGCCGCACAATTTCAAGGGCACGCACATGTCCCGTTTCGTGGAAATCCTGAACGGCCATGAACGTGAAATTTCGGTCGAGAATTTCCCTAGCATGCTGCGCGACATGGTCGTCAAGCTCGAGGCCGAAACCGGTCATATCGAGATGAATTTCCCGTACTTCATCAACAAGACGGCGCCGGTGTCCGGCGTGCAGAGCCTGATGGACTACGACGTCACCTTCATCGGCGACATTTGCCACGGCGAGATCGCCACCTCGGTCAAGGTCGTCGTGCCGGTGACCAGCCTGTGCCCGTGCTCCAAGAAAATCTCCGAGCGCGGCGCCCACAACCAGCGCTCGCACGTCACCGTCACCGCCCGCACCAACGATTTCGTGTGGATCGAGGAACTGGTTCAGCTGGTCGAATCCGAAGCCTCCTGCGAGTTATTTGGCCTGCTCAAGCGCCCGGACGAAAAATACGTCACCGAGCGCGCCTACGACAATCCCAAGTTCGTCGAAGACATGGTCCGCGACGTGGCGGCCCGTCTCAATGCCGAAGCTCGCATTGATGCTTACGTGGTCGAATCCGAAAACTTCGAATCCATCCATAACCACTCGGCGTACGCACTGATCGAGAACGACAAGACGGCCCGCTAAAACAACCGGGCAGGCGTGCTCGCTTGCCTGCCCGGAAGCGCAACATCCAGCACAGTGAGCAAAACGCAAATCCCACTGCCGCAATCCGATGGCCGCGTTTTCTACGACATGGCCGCCGAAGACAACCCCTGCTTCGGCTGCGGCGCCTGCTGCTACCACTACCGGGTTTCCTTCTATCACGGCGAACTCGACACCCAGCCAGGCGGCTTTGTCCCCAGCGAACTGACTTCTCCCGTCACCCCATTTCTGGCCTGCATGCGCGGCACGCAAAGCGGCCAGGGGCGCTGTATCGCCCTGCGCGATGACGGGCGCTGCGCCATCTACAACCAGCGCCCATCGACCTGCCGGGAGTTCCGCGCCTTCCAGGAGGATGGCTTGCGGCATCCCGAATGCGAGCGGCTGCGCCAGCTTTACGGTATCGAACCAGCGTCGACGTAAAACGGGGCGCCGCAGCGCCCCGTTCCTTTTTGAACCTTCAGAGAGCCGATCAGGCCTTCTTGAAATCCAGCTTTTCCTTGATACGGGCGGACTTGCCGGAACGCTCGCGCAGGTAGTACAGCTTGGCACGACGGACATCGCCGCGGCGCTTCAGCTCGATCGAAGCAACCAGCGGGGAATAGGTCTGGAATGTACGCTCGACGCCTTCGCCGGAAGAGATCTTGCGGACGATGAAGTTCGAGTTCAGGCCACGGTTACGCTTGGCGATAACCACGCCTTCGTAAGCCTGCAGACGCTCGCGAGTACCTTCCTTGACCTTCACCTGAACGACGACGGTGTCGCCCGGGGCGAATTCGGGGATGGTCTTGCCGGCGCTGACGCGGGCAATTTCTTCTTGCTCGAGTTGTTGAATCAGGTTCATGTGAGATCCTTAAATTTTATAAACACTTACTCACCGCATTGCTCCTCTCCGGAAATTTCCGTGAGGAGTTGCGTTTCTTCCGCGCTCAACACGCGGTGCGCCAGCAAATCCGGCCGGCGCTTCCGGGTTCGCGCCAGTGACTGCTTGAGCCGCCAGCGACGAATTCTTTTGTGGTCACCGGACAACAACACCTCCGGCACCGCCTCGCCCTCGTAAATCTCCGGACGGGTGTAGTGCGGACAATCCAGCAGACCACCGACAAACGAATCTTCCACCGCCGAAGCGGCATCTCCGAGTACGCCCGGCAACTGGCGGACAACGGCATCGATCAACACCATCGCCGGCAACTCGCCGCCGGACAGCACAAAATCCCCGATCGAAATTTCCTCATCGACACAGCGCTCGATCAGACGCTCGTCAATTCCTTCATAGCGGCCGCACAGAAGGATCAAACCTTCGTCGCCGGTCGCCAGCTGCATGACCCGCTCGTGGGTCAGCGGCACGCCCTGCGGCGAGAGGTAGATGACCCGGCTCCTGGCCAGACCCGCCTCGCGCTGCTGCGCCTTGGCTGCAGCGATCGCCTTCTCCAGCGGCCCCGGCTGCATCAGCATGCCCGGCCCGCCGCCGAAGGGGCGATCATCCACCCGCCGCCAGGCATTGTCGGCGAAATCGCGGGGATTCCAGCCCTGCCAGACCCAACGCTGTTCTTCCAGCGCCCGACGGGTGATGCCACTCTGCGTTACCGCCGCAAACATCTCCGGGAAGATGGTCACGCAGTCGAACCGGATCACCAGTCGCTGCCCCACTCCACGCGGATCAGTCCCGCTTCCTTCTCCACCGCCAGCACGACTGCCGCGACAAACGGCAGCAGGCGTTCGGCACCATCCCCACCAACGACACGCAGTACGTCATTGGCGCCCGTTTCGATCAACCCGGCTACCTTGCCGAGTTTCTCGTCCGCGGTATTGACGACTTCCAGGCCGATCAAATCGCCCCAATAGAATTCGTCTTCGTCGGTCGCCGGCAACGCGTCGCGCGGCGCTCCGACCAACACGCCCTTCATGGCTTCGGCGGCCGTGCGGTCAGCAATGCCGTCAAGCAGCACCACCACCCCGTCACCGTGTACCTTCAAGCCTT
Organism: Azonexus sp.; assembly: GCA_035298985.1. Classification (GTDB taxonomy): domain Bacteria; phylum Pseudomonadota; class Gammaproteobacteria; order Burkholderiales; family Rhodocyclaceae; genus Azonexus. The sequence goes on from DATGXM010000393.1 coordinate 3,246, forward strand.
TCAGCCCGACTTCACGCCACGGCTCGCCTTCCCTGGCAATCCACCAGACCGGCATGTCTGCCCAATCCAGCGGATCGTCCCCGAAGGGGTACAACCTCAACCAGCCCCGAATTCCGTACGGGTCGGCGAGGCGACCCAGAACGACCATATCGTTGCCAGTCAAAGCCAAAACGACTTAGGCAGCCTTGGCGGCGTTTTGCTTGACCAGTCGAGCAACGGTCGGCGACAGTTGGGCGCCGTTCTTCAGCCAGTGCTCCAGACGGTCGGTGGCAATACGCAGGCCCTCGGCATTGCCGGAAGCAACCGGGTTGTAGAAGCCGATGCGCTCGACGAAACGGCCGTCGCGGCGGTTACGGGAATCGGTAACAACCATGTTGTAGAACGGACGCTTCTTGGCGCCACCACGGGCAAGACGGATAACAACCATGAGAATACTTTCGTTAGCTGGAAAAAAGACCGGAGATTATAGCGCTTTATCAAGGAAAAACAAGCCACTTACCCAGGCGATTAGCAAGCCTTGTTCGTCCCTGCCGCTCGCTGCCGACAGGCGGCAATGGCAAAAATGCAAATTTTTGTTATTCTGAGAAACTTATGAAGCACGCTTCGGAAAACCCCTCAGCCGCCAATCCGGAATCCAGCATCAAGGGCATTCTTGCCTGGCTGGCCCTCGCCCATGGCCGCACAGGTTCTGAAGATGCCGACCAGCTGTATCGGCAGCTGCTCCTGCTGCGTGATACGCCGGTTCCCTGCCCGCAGCGGGTCAAACTCCTCGATCTGCTCTACGGCCAGGCCCAGCGCATCACCAAGGCCGAAATCCCCCGGCTCAATGACATCAGCCTACCCATTTCACGCAAGCTGCGGCATCGGGTCCGCACCGTGCTGGACATCCTGG
>DATGXM010000394.1:0-9449 GCA_035298985.1 Azonexus sp.
GGCGTCGGAAGTGGTACCGGGCGGAAGGTATTCGGCGGCGTACATGACGCGCCGGGCGACCACGGCATCGTTGGTATCGGTCAGGCTCAATTCGAGCGCCGGCCAAGCCTGCGGATAAGCGGCGCGATTTTTCAGCGTGGCCTGCAGCACGAACAGGCCGCGGGCGTTGTCCGCTTGCAGGTCGGAGGTTTCGATGGAAACCAGCCCGGGATTCCGCGGCAGCGGAATCTCGAGGCCGAACAGTCCGTAAGCCGACTGCGCAGACGGCAGGCGCAGCACGATATCCGTCCGGTAGTAGTACAGGATCTGCATCAACAGCGCGACCAGCAACAGCACCGCGACCAGCACGAACGGCCAGTTGGCGCGTTTGGGCGACTCGTCGCCAAAGGCACCGCGTCCGTCGCCGGCCAGCGTGCCGGCCGCCCACCGGTTGTACGAATTGGCCTCGGCCAGTTCGCGCGCCGCGACCAGCCCGGCTTCGCGGGCCGCCAGGGTCGACTGCTCCGGCGTTTCGTGGCCGTCGCCATCCGTCCCCCAGCGCTCGGCCGGGCTGGCGATCAGGGTTTCGGCGGCATCGAAGCGGACAACCTCGGGAATATCCGCTTCATCGTGATCGTCATCGTGAACCGCTGCCTTGTCGCCCAAGGACAAGGCTGGTGAATCGGACAGCCCGGGGTCGTGAAAATCACGCCCGGCCACCAGGGTTGCCGCCGGATCGAAGGGCTCTGGCTCTGGCTCTGGCTCTGGCTCTGGCTCTGGCTCTGGCTCCGGTGCCGGTGCCGGTGCCGGTTCGGGTTCGGGTTCGGGTCCGCCAGTGAGCGAAACCGGAGCCAGTTCTCCTTCAACCAGCGGCTCGGGCTGCGGCGCGACGGAAGATTCTTCGATCGGAGCGGCAACCAGCGTTTCGTCGCTGTCGACCTGCCACTGGTCGAAGGCATTGAACACGGCCTGGCAATGCCCGCAGCGCACCTTGCCGGCCTTGCGTCGCAACTGCTCGGAGGTGACACGAAAGATCGTGCCACACTCCGGGCAGCGGGTCCGCATCAGGGCTTGGTCCCGCTCAGACATACCCAGTCCTCGCGTACATCGGCCACCTGCAACGGAATCCATTGCGCGTAGATGGCCACGATTTCGTCGATCTGCTCGCGCAGGATGCCAGACAGGGCCAGCCGTCCGCCGGAGCGGACATGGGCGCAGATGGCGGGAGCCAGGACGCGCAGCGGATTGGACAGGATGTTGGCCACGACCACATCATACTCGCCGGCCACCGGCACGGCAGAGTCGGCGAACAGCGCCGTTACGCCGTTGCGCTCGGCATTGGCCTTGGCGGCCTCGACGGCTTGCGGGTCGATATCGACGCCGGCGACATGCCCCGCCCCGAGACGGGCGGCGGCGATGGCCAGAATGCCCGAGCCGCAGCCGTAGTCGAGCACCGTGCAGCCGTCGGACACGTTGCGTTCCAGCCATTCCAGGCACAGCCGGGTGGTCGGATGCGAACCGGTACCGAAAGCCATGCCGGGATCGAGAATCAGGTTGATCGCCGCCGGATCGGGCGACTCGTGCCACGACGGCACGATCCACAGACGTTCGGAAACCCGGATCGGATCGAATTGCGACTGGGTCAGCTGCACCCAGTTCTGCTCGGCCACCGGCTGGACGGTAAACGCCGGAATTTCGGCCAACCCGATGGCCTGGGCGGCCTCGCCGAGCACGGCGGCGACATCGGCATCCGGTTCGAGCAGCACGACGACTTTCGAGTGGGTCCAGCCCGGCGTATTGACCGAGCCCGGCTCGCCGAATTGCGGCTGCTCGTCCGGCGTGCCGGCATCGGCGTCCTCGATACTGGCCGACAGTGCACCCGCCTCAAGCAGGGCGTCGCACATCGGTTCGGCGTGCGACGCGTCGGTCAGGAAGCTGACATTTTGCCAGGTCATCGTTACGACTTGACCTCGTTCTTGTCGGCCAGCTTGTGCTCCAGGTAATGGATGCTGGTGCCGCCTTCGACGAACCGGGCGTCGAGCATCAATTCCTGGTGCAGCGGGATATTGGTCTTGATGCCCTGGATGCTCATCTCCGACAGCGCGATGCGCATGCGGCGGATGGCCTGCTCGCGGGTATCGCCATAGGAAATGACCTTGGCGACCATCGAGTCGTAATGCGGCGGGACGCGATAGCCTTGGTAGATATGGGAATCGACGCGGATGCCCGGGCCGCCCGGCGGATGATAGAACTCGATATTGCCGGGAGATGGCACGAACGTGAAGGGATCTTCGGCGTTGATGCGGCATTCGATGGCATGGCCGCGGAAGGCGATGTCCTTCTGCTTGTAGCGCAGCTTTTCGCCGGCGGCAACGCGGATCTGTTCCTGGACGATATCGACGCCGGTGATCATTTCAGTCACCGGATGCTCGACCTGCACGCGGGTGTTCATTTCAATGAAGTAGAACTCGCCGTTTTCGTACAGGAATTCGAAGGTACCGGCGCCACGGTAGCCGATCTTGCGGCAGGCCTCGGCACAGCGTTCGCCGATACGCGAAATCAGGCGGGCCGGAATGTGCGGCGCCGGCGCTTCCTCGATCACCTTCTGGTGGCGGCGCTGCATGGAGCAATCGCGCTCGCCGAGGTAGATGGCATTCTTGAATTCGTCAGCCAGCACCTGGATTTCCACGTGACGCGGATTTTCCAAATACTTTTCCATGTACACCGCCGGATTGCCGAAGAAGCTGTTGGCTTCCTGGCGGGTCAGCTGCACGGCATTGACCAGGGCGGCTTCGGTATGCACCACGCGCATGCCGCGACCGCCGCCGCCACCGGCGGCCTTGATGATCACCGGATAGCCGACGGCGCGGGCGATCTTGACGATTTCCTTGGGGTCTTCCGGCAACGCGCCATCGGAGCCCGGCACGCAGGGCACGCCAGCTTCCTTCATGGCATCCTTGGCCGACACCTTGTCGCCCATCAGGCGAATGGTTTCGGCGCGCGGACCGATGAAGACGAAACCGGAGGTTTCAACGCGCTCGGCAAAATCGGCGTTTTCGGACAGGAAGCCGTAACCCGGGTGAATGGCTTGGGCATCGGTCACTTCGGCCGCCGAAATGATGGCCGGAACGTTCAGATAGCTGAGCGACGAGGCTGCCGGGCCGATACAGACCGATTCGTCGGCCAGCTTGACGTACTTGGCATCACGGTCGGCCTCGGAGTGCACGACGACCGTCTTGATGCCCAGTTCGCGGCAGGCGCGCTGGATACGGAGGGCAATCTCCCCCCGGTTGGCAATTAGGACTTTTTCAAACATGGCGGCTGTCTCAGCCGATCACAAACAGCGGTTCGCCGAATTCGACCGGTTCGCCGTTATCGACCAGGATGGCCTTGACGACGCCGGACGCGTCGGCTTCGATTTCGTTGAGCAGCTTCATGGCTTCGATGATGCACAGGGTTTCGCCCTGCTTGACGGTCTGGCCGATCTGCACGAAGGCATCGGCGCCCGGCGACGGGGAACGGTAGAAGGTACCGACCATCGGCGACTTGACGATGTGGCCTTCCGGCAGCTCGTCCTCGTCGTCCAGATTGACCGAGGAAGCAGCCGGCGCGCCGCCGGCAGCCGGCATGGCGGCCGGCATTACGTATTGCTGCATCGGGGCAGCGGCGACGGCGCCGTAATGCTTGGCGATACGCACCTTCTCTTCGCCTTCGGTGACTTCCAGTTCCGAGATGCCGGATTCCTGAACGAGGTCGATAAGTTTCTTGAGTTTGCGCAGATCCATGAAGAACTCCTGTTGATTGCGTCCGCAGAACGCAAATGCAGCCGGCCGAAGCCTGACTAGTCGAGATTAAGCTTGTTGAGCAGGTATTCGAGAGCCAGGCGATAGCCCTCGTGACCCAGGCCGCAGATGACGCCGATGGCCAGGTCGGAAAAATACGAGTGATGCCGGAAAGGTTCGCGGGCATGCACATTGGACAGATGCACTTCGACGAAGGGAATGGCGACGCCGGCCAGCGCATCGCGCAGCGCCACGCTGGTATGCGTGTAGGCCGCCGGGTTGATGATGATCGCGCGCACACCCTGCTCGCGAGCGGCATGGATGCGTTCGATCAACGCGCCTTCGTGATTGCTCTGAAAGGATTCCAGGTCGACACCAGCCCGCTCGGCCATCCGGGCCAGAGCCATATCGATGTCGGAGAGGGTGACGCTGCCGTAATGTTCCGGCTCGCGGGTGCCCAACAGGTTCAGGTTGGGGCCGTGCAGGACCAGGATGCGGGACTTTTCGGCTGACTTGGAAGTGGATTTTCGCTTCGTCATAGCTGCAAGTTTGCCGCAAATCGCAGCATTTTGTCCAGCTTATTCCGAAATCAAGACCCTTAGGGCATCGGCGCGGATGCGGTCGCGGGGCCGGCCGTCGCGGAACTTCATGGCCACCCGTTCGAGGTGCGGCGGCATGATAACAAGGTTGGCGTCGGCTGTGTCGGTTTCCATGACCAGAACCGCCTCGACCCGCTCGTTGCGCGGATCGACATGGTCAACATCGATACCCCGGTTAAGCAGGAAAATCTCGACCTCCTTGGCGCTGTCGGCGAACAACAGGATGTCGATATGCGAATACTCGCCGGCCGTGCCGTCGAGCACCGACCCGGTCAGATAGGGATTGAACGGGGCCAGCAGCTCGAGCAGGTCGAGTGCCGTCTGGCGCATGGCGAGCAGCATCTGCTCGTGCTCTTCGCCCTGATACAGGCTGCGGTAGGCGCGCAGTTCGGCCTCGACCTCGGCGTTGTCGGGGAATTGCGTATGCTCGGGCAGCCCCAGCTGGCGCGCCGCCTTCTTCTTGGCCAGGTGGAAATCAGAAATGCCATCCTCGGCCATCAGGCGGGCGGCGGCGCTGGCAATACTGGCCCGGGTACCGTGGCTCGGGCGTTGCCGTTCGTGACGGGTCATGGCGGACTCGATCGAGGTAGAATCGCCCCCATTCTAACGGGTCTCTGTGACATGCACATTCATATTCTCGGTATCTGCGGCACCTTCATGGGTGGCATTGCGCAACTGGCGGTCGACTCCGGCCACAAGGTTACCGGCTGCGACGCCAACGTCTACCCCCCGATGAGCGACCAGCTGCGCGACGCCGGGATCGAACTGATCGAAGGCTATGACGCGTCGCAACTGGCCCTGAACCCGGACATTTTCGTGATCGGCAACGCCGTGTCGCGCGGCAATCCCCTGCTCGAAGCCATCCTCGACCAGGGGCTGCCCTACGTTTCCGGCCCGCAATGGCTGGCCGAGAACGTGCTACAGGGGCGCTGGGTGCTCGGCGTCGCCGGCACGCACGGAAAGACGACGACCAGCTCGATGCTGGCCTGGATACTGGAAGACGCCAACATGGCGCCCGGCTTCCTGATCGGCGGCGTACCGCTCAATTTCGGCGTCTCGGCGCGCCTCGGCGACACACCCTTCTTCGTCATCGAGGCCGACGAATACGACACCGCCTTCTGCGACAAGCGGTCCAAGTTCGTCCATTACCGGCCGCGGACCGCCGTGCTGAATAATCTCGAATTCGATCACGCCGATATTTTCAGCGATCTGGCAGCGATCGAGACGCAATTCCATCACTTGGTACGCACCCTGCCGCAATCCGGCCTGATCGTTTCCAACGCGGCCGAAGCCAGCCTGGAACGCGTGCTGCAGCGCGGCTGCTGGACACCGGTCGAACGTTTCAACGACCCGGCCGGCTATCGAGTGACCGGTGACGATGCCCGCGGCGAACTGGTCCTGCATGGCCCGGAGGGGGTGATCGGCCGCAGCCGCTGGAATCTGTCCGGCGAGCACAATCGCGCCAACGCCTGCGCCGCCCTGCTCGCCGCCCGCCATGTCGGCGTGCCGCTGGCCCAGGGGCTGGATGCCCTGTCGCGCTTCGTCAATGTCAAACGGCGCATGGAAGTGCGCGGCGAGGTGCGCGGCGTCACGGTGTATGACGACTTTGCCCACCACCCGACCGCCATCGCCACCACCGTCGCCGGCCTGCGCCGCAAGGTCGGCAAGGCGCGCATCCTGGCCGTGCTCGAACCACGCTCCAACACCATGAAGCTGGGCACCATGAAGTCCCAATTGCCGGACAGCCTGCGCGAAGTCGATGCCGTCTTCTGCTATGCCGGCAACCTGGGCTGGGATGCCCGCGAAGCGCTGGCCCCGATGGGCGACCGCGCCGTGGTCGAGGAAGATCTGGCCCGCCTGGTCGATCAGGTGGTCATCGCCGCCCAGCCCGGCGACCACATCCTGGTCATGAGCAACGGCGGCTTCGGCGGTATCCACACCAAACTGCTGGCCGGACTCGCCGAATAAGCTGCTGAACCGGCAGACGTAAAAAAGGCGCGGCGAGGTTTCCCTCCCGCGCCTTTTTGCTATTGGTCGATCAGCGTTCCATCGACTCCACGACGGCCAGCGCCGTCATGTTGACCAGGCGACGCACGGTGGCGGTCGAGGTCAAGACGTGCACCGGACGCGCCGCGCCGAGCAGGATGGGGCCGATGGTGACGCCTTCGCCGCCGGTCATCTTGATCAGGTTGTACGAAATGTTGGCGGCGTCGATGTTCGGCATAACCAGTAGGTTGGCTTCGCCGGTAAGCGGCGAATCCGGGTTGGCTTCGCGGCGCAGGTCTTCGTTGAGCGCCGAATCGCCGTGCATTTCGCCATCGACTTCCAGTTCGCCGGCCGACATGGCCGAAACCAGCCCGGCCGCCACGCTCATCTTGCGCGCCGATTCCGAAGTGCTGGAACCGAAATTGGAGTGCGACAGCAGCGCCACTTTCGGATGGCTGCCGAAGCGCTTCACTTGCTCGGCGGCCATCAAGGTCATTTCGGCGATTTCCTCGGCGCTCGGGTTTTCGTTCACATGCGTGTCGCAAATGAACAGCGAACGGCCCGGCAGCATCAGGTAGTTCATGGCCGCCAGCGTATTGACGCCGTTGCGCTTGCCGATGATTTCGCGAATCACGCCGAGGTGGTGGCTGTACTGGCCGGTCATGCCACAGATCATGCCGTCAGCGTAGCCCAGCTTGAGCAACATGGCGCCGATCACGGTCGGCTTGCGGCGCATGGCTTCCTTGGCGATGGCCGGGGTGATGCCGCGGCGTGCATTCAGCTTGTGATAAGCCGTCCAGCATTCGCGGTAGCGCTCGTCGGATTCCGGATTGACGATGTCGAAATCGACGCCCGGGCGGATGCGCAGATTGGCCTTTTCCAGACGGCGTTCGATGACTTCCGGACGGCCGATGAGAATCGGACGAGCGAATTTTTCTTCGATCACGACCTGAACGGCACGCAACACGCGTTCATCTTCGCCTTCCGCGTAAATGATACGCTTGCCCTTGGCTTGGCGGGCGGCCTGGAAAATGGCGCGCATGCCGACGCCGGTGTGATAGACGAATTCGGACAGCTTGGCGCGGTAGGCGGCCCAGTCGGTGATCGGGCGGGTGGCGACACCGGAGTCCATGGCAGCCTGTGCGACGGCCGGGGCGATCTTGACGATCAGGCGCGGGTCGAACGGTTTGGGGATCAGGTATTCCGGGCCGAAGTTCAGGTCGTGGCCGGGGTAGGCCATGGCCACTTCGTCGGTCACTTCAGCTTCGGCCAGTTCGGCGATGGCGCGCACCGAGGCCATCTTCATCTCTTCGGTAATGCGGGTGGCGCCGACATCGAGCGCGCCGCGGAAGATGAAGGGGAAGCACAGCACGTTATTGACCTGGTTCACGTAGTCGGAACGGCCGGTGGCGATAATAGCGTCCGGGCAGACCTCCTTGACCAGTTCCGGCATGATTTCCGGGGTCGGGTTGGCCAGCGCGAAGATCATCGGCTTGCCTGCCATGGTCTTGACCATGTCCTGCTTGAGCACACCGGCGGTGGACAGGCCAAGGAAGACATCGGCGCCGACCATGGCGTCGGACAGGGTGCGCTTCTCGGTATTCTGGGCGTAGCGGGCCTTGGTGGCGTCCATACCGCCCGGGCGACCGACGTAGATGACGCCCTTGGAGTCGCAGACGGTGATGTTCTCGCGCTTGACGCCGAGATCGCACCACAGGTTCAGGCAGGAAATGGCGGCAGCGCCGGCACCGGAACAGACGACCTTGATTTCGTCGATCTTCTTGCCGACGATCTTCAGGCCGTTGAGCATGGCGGCGGCGGAAATGATGGCCGTACCGTGCTGGTCGTCGTGGAAGACGGGGATGTTCATCCGTTCCTTCAGCTTCTCCTCGATATAGAAGCATTCCGGCGCCTTGATGTCTTCCAGGTTGATGCCGCCGAGCGTCGGCTCCATGGCGGCGATCATGTCGATCAGTTTGTCCGGGTCGTTTTCGGCCAGTTCGATGTCGAAAACGTCGATGCCGGCGAACTTCTTGAACAGGCAGCCCTTGCCTTCCATGACCGGCTTGGCGGCCAGCGGACCGATGTTGCCGAGGCCGAGAACGGCGGTACCGTTGGTGATGACGCCAACCAGGTTGGCGCGCGAAGTCATTTCGGCAGCGGTGGCCGGATCTTCGACGATCAGGTCACAGGCTGCGGCAACGCCCGGAGAGTAGGCCAGCGCCAGGTCGCGCTGGTTAGTCAGGCCCTTGGTCGGGCGGACAGAAATCTTGCCGGGGGTGGGCCAGCGATGGTATTCGAGTGCGGCTTCGCGCAAATCCTTTTCCACGAAATCTCCTTGGCGTTCGGGTTAGGGAAAACCCTGTAGATTACTCCAAAGGGTCGCCGCCGTGAAGCGCATCCATGACGGAAAAATCTAGGTGTATTCCACAGGCCTGCGAAAAAAATGTCTGTCCAGACGCACCTAGTGCCCTGAATTCGGGATTCAGAAACGGTAGGACAGCGTCAGGCGCAGGCTGCGCGGCTCGGTGGGATGGATATGGCGGTCGTCGGCCGGCGCCGCTTCGCCCGGCAACTGCGAGGCGTACCAGTACTCGATGTCGTTCGCCTTGCGGTCGAACAGGTTGTAGACATCGAGCGCCAGCCGGGTCCGTGCGTCGATCTTGTAGCCGAGCCGCAGGTTGGTCAGCGCGGAACCGGCGGAACGCACCGAGTTGTCCTCGATCAGCGGACGCGGCCCGAAGTAGCGCAGGCGCAAGGCGCCGAACCAGGGGCCGAGATGGTCGAGCGTCAGGCCGAGATTGGCGGTGGTCGCCACGGCACCGGGAATATAGTCGCCGACCAGCGGATCATGATCGCGGAAACGGGCATGCGACCAGGCGAGGTCGGCATCGACCGCCAGCCAGTCGGACAGCACGTAGAGGTTGGTCCATTCGACGCCGTAGCGGCGCGACGGGCGCGACGGTTCGGTGGTGCCGGCATCGCCGACGAAAAGCAGTTCCGAGGCGGCATCAAGCTGCCACAGGGAGAGCGTCGATTGCCAACCGGCAACCGGTTCGCTGCGCACGCCCAGTTCGTAGCCCCGGGTGCGGACCAGCGGCTT
>DATGXM010000395.1:0-8289 GCA_035298985.1 Azonexus sp.
GTCATGAACATGATCGTGCCACCGGCCCAGGTTATGCCGCCGAGGGTTGCGCCGACAATCGCCCGTTGCCGCCAGAATATGGCCTGGGCGTTACGTTGGGCGAGATCGAGTTGCCGGTAGTGGTTGTCGCTGGCCAGCCGCAATACGGCGATGACCAGGGCGATGCTGGCCCAGGCGGCCAGGTGCTCGCTGGCGACGTACGGCGAACCGATCCAGACCAGCAGTACCGCGTTCAGGATCGAGACGACTTGGCCGATACGCAGATTGCGATAAAGCAGCGCGACCTGCGGCCCGAGTACAGCCGCCTCGTCATCTGGCATCAATTAAGCGCTCGTCCTTCGCTGGCGGCGAACAGGGCGGCCACGTCGTCCGGCGAGAAGCGGTATTCGCGATTGCAGATGTCGTCGCGGATCAGGATTTCGCCATGCTCGGCGAGGATGGTTTCGGCATCGGCCCGGCCGATGCTGCGGATCATGTCGCGCACCTTGTCCCAGTCTTCCGGGCAGTGGTAGGCGACCGGCAGCGGGTCGTAGAGGCGGATGCCGTGGGCTTCGATGTCCTCGTGGAAGAGGCGGGTGAGCAGGCTTTCGGGATCGAGTTCGAGCAGTTCGGCGGTCTTCACCGTCGCGGCCAGCTGGGTGACGCGGGACCAGCCGTCGGGGTCGCGGGTGTCGGCATCGGGCATCTTCTGCAGGAAGAGGCAGGCGGCGGCACGCGGGCTGGCGGTGGCGAACAGGCGCGACGGCTGTTGCTCCGATTGCTCCAGATAGTGCTCGAAGATTCCGGCGATGCTGTCGCCGACCAGCGGGACGTAGCTCTGGTAGGGCTGGCGGGCGGTCGGCAGATCGAGGCTCATCAGCAACTGGCCGCCTTGGTGGGCGCCGAGCAGTTCCGGCACTGGCGCCGGGAGCACGACCGGATTGCTGCGCGCCATGCCGCGCATCTGCAGTTGTTCGTTGCAGTCCATGACCAGCAGCTGGATGGGGCCGCCGCCGCGCAATTGCAGGGTCAGGCGTCCGGGCTGCTTCAGCTGGGCGGCAATCAGCGCCGTGACGGCGGCTGTTTCGCCCAGCAGTTGCGCCACGGTCGGCTGGTAGTCGCGGTTGGCCTGCATGTGCTGCCAGGCATCGCCGAGATGGACCACGGCACCACGGATGTCGAGGCCTTCGAACAGGAAGCGGCGGACGAAGCTGTCGATCATTTCAGCTGCGCCGCGTAGGTGTCGGGGGTGAAACCGACCATCAGCTGGCTGCCGGTGTCGAGTACCGGACGCTTGATCAGCGCTGGATACTGCGCCATCAGTCTCAAGGCTTTCTGCTCGTCGACGCCGGCACGCTCGTCATCGCCGAGTTTCTTCCACATCAGGCCGCGCGTGTTGAGCAGCTTTTCCCAGCCGGCGCGGGCATTCCAGTCCGGCAGTAGCGATTCGGCGACGCCGGCCTTCTTGTAATCAATGAATTCGTAGGCGATACCGTTTTCCGACAGCCAATTCATGGCCTTTTTCATAGTGTCGCAGTTCTTGATGCCATAGACGCGGATGGCCGACATGGTGATTCTCCGTTGGTGCTTGTGGTGCTGAAACAGCGTGATTATCTCATTTTTGTACCGATACCTCGCAGCCGCCTGATGCCCGGAACGTCCTATGCGAGCGGAATGGCATGGGTTGTGGGATAACGCCTACAACAGTCGGCAGGATCGCCGACAGCCAATGACCACGACAATCCCTAGCATAGGCTCCCTGTACCTTTAGGAGTTTGTCATGAGCCTTGTCGATCAACTCAAGTCCGCACTGGCCAGGGGGGGCGCCGTATTGTCCAGAATGGCGCTGTACGACGTCTACTATCACGCCAGAAGACTCAGCCGCTGGGTTGCGTCATTCGGCGGCCGGCGGGCGCTCCCGGTTTTTGCCGAATTGGCGATCGAAACGACGGCTTATTGCAATCGTCATTGCCCGGCCTGCCCGGTAGCCGAAGCGCCGCGTGGCAAGGGGGTATTGGACGATGCCTTGTTTGCCAAAATATTGGCGGAACTGTCGGCGTTGCGCTATTCAGGCCGGGTGTCGCTGCATTTTTTCAATGAACCGCTTCTCGACAAGGACATCGTCAGTAAGGTTCAGCGCATCGCCCAGGCTGTGCCGCGGGCCAGCATCGAGGTATTCAGCAACGGCGACTTCCTGAACCCCAAATTAGCCGAACAACTGTTCGATGCCGGCCTGTCCTTCATGCTGGTGACTGCCTACAACGAACGTGCCCTACGCCGCTTGCTGGCAATGCGGCAGGCCTTCACCCCGCGGACCCGGCGGCGCATCGTGATCCGTCCCGGTGACGTTCTATTGAACAACCGGGCTGGTTCTTTGGCGGATCTGGCGATTCCGGAACCCCTCAAGGCGGATTGCTTTCAACCGTCGTTTCACATGAATATCAACTACAAGGGCGAGGTGGTTATCTGCTCGAGCGATTACTACGCTGCATCCTTGATGGGCAATATCGCCGACAACAGCCTGATGGAAATCTGGCGTGGGCCTTCGTTCGAAAAAGCCCGCCAGATTCTCCGTCAGCGGGAACGGCACCGCCTGGCGAGTTGCCTCGGGTGCAATGTGGTCAGCACGCCGCTGGGGACGCGCTACTTGAATCGCGCTGAAGCCATTGCTTTCAACGAACGGCAACCGCCGCTCCCGGGAGCGGTGCCGGGGCCGGCATTGCGCCCGGCGAAGGCTGATGTGCCCATCATCAGCATGCCGAGGCCGGCCAGCGGCGTTTCTGACCTGCCGGCAGCATCGGCCAGCGCAGGCGGGCATTCCGAATAGCCGGAAAGCATAGGCGGACTGCTGTCGCTACCCGTCCGGGAGAATCCAGCGGCGGCCGGGCAGCCGCCTTTTCTGTCTGTCCTCGGGCTCGCTCCTCAGCGGGAGCCGGTCAGGGCCGTTGCGTTACTTCCGCAGTTTGGCGAAGGCCGCCGCCATCGCGTTGCCGGATGGTGCCGGGCCGCTGCTGCGCTGTGGCTGGCGCGGGTTTTGGTTGCCGCGCTGGGGCGGGGCGTTGTCGTGGCGCTTGCCCTGCGTCGGCTCGTCGCCCATACGCATGGTCAGCGCGATGCGCTGGCGTGGCAGGTCGACTTCCAATACCTTCACTTTCACCACCTGGCCGGCCTTGACCACTTCGTGAGGGTCCTTGACGAAGGTATTGGACAGCGCCGACACGTGCACCAGGCCGTCCTGATGGACGCCGATGTCAACGAAGGCACCGAAGGCGGCGACGTTGGTGACGACGCCTTCGAGGATCATGCCCGGACGCAGGTCGCTGACCTTTTCGACGCCGTCGGCGAAGGTCGCCGTCTTGAATTCGGGACGCGGGTCGCGGCCGGGCTTTTCCAGTTCCCTGAAGATGTCCTGCACGGTCGGCAGGCCGAAGCGTTCGTCGGTGAACTTGCTGGCGTTCAGACTCTTGAGCAGACGGCCGTCGCCCATGATTTCCTTGATCGGTTTCTTCAGGTCGACAATGATCTTCTCGACCAGTGGATAGGCCTCCGGGTGCACTGACGAGGCGTCGAGCGGGTTGTCGCCGTTCGGTACGCGCAGGAAGCCGGCGGCCTGTTCGAAGGTCTTGTCGCCGAGGCGCGGCACCTTCTTCAGGTCATCGCGTGAGCGGAAGGCGCCGTTGGCGTCGCGGTAGCTGACGATGTTGGCGGCGAGGCCGGCGTTGAGGCCGGAAATGCGGGTCAGCAGCGGCACCGAGGCGGTGTTCACATCGACGCCGACGGCGTTCACGCAGTCCTCGACGACGGCGTCGAGGTTACGTGCCAGCTTGGTCTGCGACACGTCGTGCTGGTACTGGCCGACGCCGATGGATTTCGGTTCGATCTTGACCAGTTCGGCCAGCGGGTCCTGCAGGCGGCGGGCGATGGACACGGCGCCGCGGATCGACACGTCGAGGTCGGGGAATTCCTTGGCCGCCAGTTCGGAGGCGGAGTAAACCGAGGCGCCGGCTTCCGACACCACAATTTTCGTCAGTCGCGCTTCCGGATACTTCTTCATGACGTCCTGCACCAGCTTGTCGGTTTCGCGGCTGGCCGTGCCGTTGCCGATGGCGACCAGCGATACGCCATGGGTCGAGGCCAGGCGGGCGATGGTCGAGATCGAACCGCCCCAGTCGTTGCGCGGCTCGTGCGGGTAGATGGTGGCGGTGTCGAGCAGCTTGCCGGTGGCGTCCACGACGGCGATCTTGCAACCGGTGCGGATGCCCGGGTCAATGCCCATGGTCACGTGTTGGCCGGCCGGTGCGGCGAGCAGCAGGTCCTTGAGGTTTTTGCCGAAGATGCGGATGGCTTCTTCCTCGGCCCGTTCGCGCAGCTCGTTCATCAGTTCCAGTTCAAGGTGGGTATAGACCTTGACCTTCCAGGTCCAGCGCACGGTGTCCTGCAGCCATTTGTCGGCCGGGCGATTCTGGTGGCGGATGCCGTAGCGGGCAGCGATGCGCTGTTCGCACGGATTGGGGCCGGGCTTGATGTTCTCTTCGCCGAGTTCGGAGTCGAGCACCAGGGTGACGCCGAGCACGCCCTCGTTGCGGCCACGAAGCAGGGCGAGTGCCCGGTGCGATGGCATGTTGGCAATAGGTTCGGCGAAGTCGAACCAGTCGCGGAACTTGGCGCCTTCCACTTCCTTGCCCTCGACGACCTTGGAACGGACTAGGCCATGCTCGGTCAGGTATTCGCGCAGCTGGGCGAGCAGGTCGGCATCCTCGGCAAATTTTTCCATCAGGATCTGGCGGGCGCCGTCCATCACGGCCTTGATATCGGCAAAGCCGGCCTCGGCGTTGAGGTATTTTTCGGCTTCGTCTTCCGGCGTCAGTTCCGGATTGTCCAGCAGGCCGAGGGCGAGCGGCTCGATGCCGGCTTCGCGCGCGATCTGTGCCTTGGTGCGGCGCTTCTGCTTGTAGGGAAGGTAGAGGTCTTCCAGGCGCTGCTTCGTCTCGGCATCGTCAATCTCGGCCTTGAGTTCTGGCGTCAGCTTGCCCTGTTCGTCGATGCTGGACAGGATGGCGGCACGGCGATCTTCCAGCTCGCGCAGGTAGCCGAGGCGCTCTTCCAGCGTCCGCAACTGCGTGTCGTCCAGGCCGCCGGTGACTTCCTTGCGGTAGCGGGCAATGAAAGGCACGGTGGCACCTTCGTCGAGCAAGGCGATGGCGGCGTTGACCTGGGCCGGGCGAACATTCAGTTCAAGGGCGATGCGGTGTTCGATAGGTGCGAGCATGGGTGCGGCAGTGCAGCAAAAAAGGGGGGTGAACTATGCGCAATCCGGGCGGAAAATACAACCGCAGCCAGTTCGTGTAGGATGCTGGCCAACACTATTCCAATCGAATGGAGGAGAAAAAGATGAAAGTGGAAACGTATTTGTTCGGCGCGGTGGAAGTCGATCCGGAAAAGGTCATCACCTTTCCCAACGGGCTGGTTGGTTTCGAACAGAGCAAGCGCTTCATCCTGGCGCATGACGAAGGCAATACGCAGCCGACCAGCTATACGCTGCAGTCGCTGGACGATCCGGCCCTGGCCTTGCTCATCGTCGATCCGGAAACCCTCGGTTTCAACTACGAGCTGGCACTGAGCGATGTCGAAACCGCACTGCTGCAGTCGCCGGCAGCGGACGAAGTCATGGTCATGCAGGTGCTGTTCAAGAAGGAAGAGGGCGGCAAGGCGGTCATCACGCCCAGCCTGCACGCGCCGCTGGTGATCAATACCAAGGCCCGGGTCGGCTTGCAGAAGGTCATGGAAACCGTCAGCCAGAACATCACGCTGTCCAATCTGGTGAGCGCCGTTTAAAGCCGGCGAATTCAGCAAGGCTCAAGAACCACGGTCGATTCGGCCGTGGTTTTTTTGCGCTTCAATTCCGCTGCAGCAGCCGCTTGGCGATCTGTCCGTCGCAGGCATTGGTGACCCGCGTGTATTCCTCGACGGTGTCGATCCGGGCCTGCGCCGCATCGACTTTCCCGATTTCGCGCTGCACGTAGGGCAGCCAGCGTTCGTTCAGTTCGCTTTGCAGGCGGGCGGTAGCCTGACCCGCCGGGCCGCGCCAGACGTCGCCGGTGGCGAAGCGGGCATTCAGGGCATCGGTCAGCGTTTTTTCGATGTCGGCCAGATGCGTTTGGTAGGTCTGCACGTGGCGCATCTCGTGTTCGTGGATTTCCTTATAGGCGCAACTATTAGGCGGAAATTCACGGGCCACGTAGACGGTCAGCGGGCTGAAACCGTAGGTCAGCACGATCTGCGGACTGGCGCATTCCCAGCGTCCACGGGCGTCGACCACCACCGGCGTATGGGAGGCAAAACGCGCCGTCGCATTGCCCCGTGTCAGTCCGAGCACCTGCTGGCCGGGGCGTCCTCGGGCAGAACCGAGATTGGTCAGCGATCGGTAGCCGTAGGCGGTGTTGAGTGCGATCGGTGCCTCCAGTCGCTTGATGGTGACCGAAGGCTTGGGCAGGTCGGCGCATGGGTCGGCCGCCCTGGCTGTTCCGGCGAGGGCGAGCAGCGACAGGACCGCGGCGAGCCGCAGGGCACGCTCAGAGCGCCTCAAGCGTGTCCCGGTAGCGGGCGGCATTCTCGACATAGTGCGCCGCCGATTGCTTCAGGCGGGCAACATCCTCGTCGCTCAGTTCACGCACCACCTTGCCGGGCGAGCCGACGATGAGCGAACGGTCCGGAAAGACCTTGCCTTCCGGGATCAGGGTGTTGGCGCCGACGATGCAGCCCTTGCCGATCACCGCGCGGTTGAGGATCACCGAACCGATGCCGATCAGGCTGCCATCGCCCACCGTGCAGCCGTGCAGCATGACCAGGTGGCCGACGGTGACGTCGTTGCCGATGTGCATGGGCACGCCTTCGTCGGTGTGCAGCACCGAGCCGTCCTGGATGTTGGTGTTGTCGCCGATGTGGATCGGATCGTTGTCGCCGCGCAGCGTGGCGTTCCACCAGATCGAGCTGTTGGCGCCGAGGCGGATGTCGCCGATTACCGTGGCATTGGGGGCAACCCAGGCGTTGTCGCCGAGTTGCGGTTGCTTGTCGCCGAGTTTGAAGAGGGGCATGTGGTCTCCTGTGTTGTGAGGTCAGGTGGGCTTATCCATCGACCAGGACAGGCGCTAATGTTACGCTGAGAGTTCGTCGGGATGCATTGCGGGGCAAACTGATCGTAAAGGAATCGGCATGAATTTCCGCGCCATCAAATCGTGGCAATGGGGTGTTATCGTCCTTGTGCTGCTGGTAGCGCTTGACTGGGCCATTCAGCGCCCCGATCCGCGCACCCGCGAACTGAATCGGGCACTCGCGGCCCAGGCCAGTCCCAAATTACGCGACTATCCCTACCAATTCCATGTTCTACGGGTCGAGGGTGATACGGCGGTAATGGCCACGCCACGCAATTTCGACGTGCCGGCCTTTCGCATGCTGGCAGTGCTGTATCCGGATATCAACGTCAAGGATGCCAACAACCCGGCCTTCATTGCCGTCGAGCGTCTGCTCGGCCAGGTCCAGGACGAAGCCCGGAATATCGTGCTCGCCCAGCCGGGGATCGGCCAGGTGCGTTGGGAACTCGACACGGCCTGGCTGCATCGCAAGGGTATCGAGCTTCCCGCGCGCTGACGGCTACGTTTTCCTGCGGCCGGCAGCCAGTTTTTGCACGACCAGGCTGCCGATCATGTCGCCTTCGACATTGACCGCCGTGCGCACGGTGTCGAGGATGCGGTCGATGGGGAGCAGGATGGCAATGGCCTCGGTGGGCAGGCCGACCGATTCGAGGACCAGCACCATCGACAGCATGCCGACGCTGGGGATGCCGGGCGCTCCGATGGCGCCGAGCATGGCGACGAAAAAGACGATCAGCTGGCTGGCCAGATCGAGTTCGATGCCGGCCAGCCGGGCGATGAACAGCGCGGCGGCTGCCTCGTAGAGCGCCGTTCCGTCCATGTTCACGGTCGCCCCGAGCGGCACGACGAAGCTGGCAATGTCCTTCCTGACGTGCAGGTGCTGCTCCGTGCAGCGCAGCGTGACGGGCAGCGTGGCGTTGCTCGAACTGGTGACGAAGGCGGTGAGCAGCGCCTCGCGCGCGCCCTTGAAGAAGCGCAGTGGCGAACAGCCGGTGAGCAGCCAGAGCAGGAAGGGCAGCACGATCACGCCATGGAACAGCGTCGAGCCGATGATCACGATGATGAAATGGCCGAGGCTGGTGAGCAGGGCGCCGTTCTGCGTGGCGACCAGTTGCAGCAGCAGGGCGGCCAGGCCAAGCGGTGCCAGGCGCATGATCCA
>DATGXM010000396.1:0-10008 GCA_035298985.1 Azonexus sp.
TCGCATCGGCACCGGCCCCCGCCGAACCCGTGGTCGCGCCGCCGATGGTGCCGACCTGCGTGCCGGTGGCGCCGGCATAGTTGCCGATGCCCGCCGGTTGGGTTTCGGTGACGGTGTAGCCGCCCGCGCCCGAGGGCCGCAGACCGGCGAAGCTATAGCTACCGTCGGCCGCTGTCGTCGCGGTAGCGTTCACCGCCGCGCCGCGGTCGTCGTTGCCGGAGAGCGTCAGCGTCACGCCGGCAAGCTCCTCGCCCGCCTCGTAAGTGCCGTTGTTGTTCTGGGCATCGTTCCAAACGCGACCGGCAACCGACACGCCCTGCAATTCGCCGAAGTTGAAGGCGGCGTAGGTCTTGTTCGCACCGAACGGAATCGCGCCGATGATGTTGGGCGTCGTGTCCACGCAACCGGAAGCGCAAGCGCCGCCGTTTTCCGTGCCCTTCTTCACGATGCCGTCGATATAGGCCGCGGGCTGCGTCTCGGTGATGGTGTAACCCGCGCCGCCGGCATTCTTCACCCCGGTGAAGCTGTAGCTGCCGTCTGCCGCCGTCGTCGCCGTGCAGGTCGCCTGTCCGCAGGGCGTGCCGCCGCCGGCCGCCGTGCCGGTGATCGTCAGGGTCACGCCGGCGATGCCGGTCTCGGCGACCCCCAACTTGATGCCGTCGTTGTTGGCGTCGAGATAGACGAAGCCGGAAATGGTGCCGGCCTTCTCGCCGAAACGGTAGTCGATCGCGTTCTGCGCGACGCCGAGCTGGATGCCGGTGAAGACATTGCTTCCCGCAGTACCCGCCGCCGTAGCGCCAGTGCCGAGGTTGTTGGCGCTGTCGCCGTAATCGGCCGGCTGGGTTTCGGTCAGCGTGTAGGCGTTGACCCCGGCACCGCTGGCTGGCAGGCCCGCGAAGCTGAAATTGCCGTTGACGTCGGACGTGCGCGAGCAACTGGAGATGACGGCACACACGTCCGCGCCGGAAGCGGTCTTGCCCGACAAGGTGACCGTGACGTTCTGGATGCCGCTGTCGCCCGCGTTGAACGTGCCGCCGACATCGGCGTCGAGATAGACCTTGCCGGACAGCGACGCGCCGAGTTCGCCGAAATTGTAACTGGAACCGATGCCGCCGACGGGAATGACGATACCGGCGAGGCGGTCGTCGGTCATGCTGCCGGTCGCCGCAGCGTTCACCGTGCCGACCGCGTCGATGCCGTCACCGTAGTTGGAAAGCGGAGCAGCGGCCTGCGACTGCTCGGTCAGCGTATAGCCGCTGCCGTTGGAAGCAGGCAAACCGTTGAAGGCGTAAGCGCCGTTGGTGTCGGTCTGCACCGTGCAGGGATTGGGGCTGATGGCGGCGCAGACATCGCCGCCGCCGGCGGTCGTCCCCGAAAGCGTCACGGAGACGCCAACGATCCCCGGCTCGCCCGCGTCCTTGACGCCGTTGTTATTGAGATCGACATAGACGTAGCCGGAAAGCCCCTGTCCGCCCTCGCCGAAGTTGTAGTTGGTCGCGACATCGCCGACAGCCAGCGTAATGGCGCTGATACTGCGGTTGGCCGCTCCCGTCACCGCCGTATTGGCGGCGACTGCACCGCCGCCGCCGTCGCCCGCCTTGCTGCCCACGGTGAGGCCGGTATGGGTGAGGCCGGCGATGACCGGCTCGTCCACCTGATAAGTGCCCGGCCGCAGGTTGGTGAAGGAATAGCTGCCGCTGACGCCGGTATTGACGGTGGTATTGACGGCACCGAGGTCGTCGGTGCCGGTCAGGGTCATCGCCAGACCCGTGAGGCCGGTGGTCTCGGTGCCGTCGCGCAACGCGTTGGCGTTGGCGTCGATGAAGACATAGCCGCTCAAGGTGGCCGGTTGCAGTTCGCCGAAGTTGTTGTTGATCGAATTGCCGTTGGAATACACCTTGATCGCCTGGATCACATCGCTGTTCGCGCCCGTGGCCGCACCCGCAACGGCATTGGTTCCGCTAGCCGTACCGGCGGTGGTCTTGCCGTTGAGGTAGCCCGAGGGCGTGGTTTCAGTCAACGTGTAACCGCCGGCGTCGGCGGGCGGCAGATTGGCGTAGCTATAAACGCCGGAGGCGTTGGTCGCGACCGCGCAGGTCACCAGCGAACAGACGTTGACGCCGTTGTAAGCCGTGCCGGACAAGGTCGCAGTCGCGCTCTGGATGCCGGGTTCGCCCGCCGCCTTGGCCCCGTCGTTGTTGGCATCGCTATACACCATGCCGCTGATCTGCGCGCGCTGGTATTCCTGGAAAATGTAGCCGGTGGCGGCGGTGGCGGTATCGGCCGGCAAGGCGATGGCACCAATGGTATTGGCGGCAGCGGCGGACGCACAGTTGGCGGAACCATCGCAGGTGTTCGCTGGCGCGGTGCCTCCCGCCGTCCCCGCTGTTTCGAAGCGATCCCAGTAATTGGCCGGTTGGGTTTCGACGATAGTCCAGTTGCCGGGCGGCAACTTGTCGAACAGGAATGAACCTTTGTTCACCCCGGCTGTGGCCGAAGTGGTCGTCGTCCGCGCGGCGTAGTTCATGCCGCTGCCGTAGGTGTAACCGTAGCTGTCGGTGCCGGTCAGTGTCAGGGTCACACTGCCGACGCCTTCCGCGCCGGCGGCATCCATCGTGTCGTCGAGGTTGTTGTCGGTATAGACGTAACCGGCGATGCTGTTCTTGCGCACTTGCACGTTCACCGTGTTGGTGTTGTTGCCGGCCACGACATCGATGGAGGTGTTCGGCAGCGGCGCGATGGAGGCGCTGTTGCCGATGTTGGTATTGAACGCGAAGCTGTAAGTGCCGCTCGCCTGATAGGCGGCACGCACCGGAATGGCGATGCTCACCTGCTTGGTCGCATCGACTCCTGTGGCGTCTGCCGGAATCGGGCCAAGGTCGCACGTGACCGTACCGTTCGCGCCAGAGGCCGGGCCGCTGCAGCTGTTGGTGCTCAGCGCGACGCCGGAACCCGGCGTCACGACGATGGCCCCGGCTGTCCGCACCAAACCGGCGGGCAACACGTCGGTCATGCGCGCGCCGCTGGCGTCGGACGGCCCCTTGTTGCCGACGACTATCGTGTAGGTGAAAGTTTCGTTGAGATCGACGACGGGCTTGGAGACCGTCTTGCTCGCTACATGCAAATCGGTCTTGGGCAGCACCGTGGTGGTTTCGGTCACGCTATTGTTGCCGGACAGGCTGTCGCCCGCGAACGGCGAGGCGCCGGTTTCGTAGGACTCGACCTTGACGGTGGATCTATAGGTGATCGACGAAGGCGGCACATTGGTGAGCGGCCCGGTATCGAACATGAGGTTGAACGTGTTGCTGCTGTTGGGCGCTTGCACGCTGTGGGCCTGATCCGCGCCCAGATAACAGACGACATCCGTGCCCGCACCGCCCGGCTGGGAACAGGTAGCGCCGCCCGGCAAGGTGCTGCCCGCCGCATTGAACGCCATGGTGTAGGGGTTCGCCTGAACGCCCTGCGCCGGCGGCGTCGGCGTCACGGTCAGCTTGAGGCCGGTGGCCTGGGATGGGCCGTTGTTCTGCGCCTTGACCTGGTAGACGATGGCATCGCCGAAGGCAGTCGGATCGTAGCCGGGATCGTTGTCGGTCACCGACAGATCGATGGCCTCCTGGGCGATATTGGAGGTGACGCCGAAGCTGTTGTTCGCATACCCCGGCGCATCGCTTTCCACCGTGGTGGTGGTAATCGTGGCCGCGCTGGCATAGCTGTTCGGCACGCCGCCCGGATAGGGGTAGACCGGGATCACGCTAAAAGTCAGTTGGCGCGACTCGCCGTTGGCTAGCGTGAAACCGTTACATTCGATCCCGGCCTGGCCGGCATACGGCGCGCCGACAAAAGATGCGACATAGCCGCACGACCCGCCCGTGGTCAGGCTGGCGCTAGCGGCGACATAAGTCATTTTGGCCGGATCGATGGTGTGGCGCAGCACCACGCCCGCGGCGGTGCTCGGCCCGTTGTTCTTGATCGAAGTGGTGTAGGTCAACTGCACGCCGACCTTGACCGGATCGGGCGAGGAGGCGACGTTGGTCACCGCCGCATCGGCGATGGGATCGACGATGATGCCGGCGCTGCCGGTGTTGTTGCCCGGAACATCGTCGATGGCATCGGGCGTGGAGACGTTGGCGTTGTTGGTGAAACTGCCGTCGCCGAACGGGCGGTTGAGGGTGATGGTGATCGTGCGCGGCGATCCGCTGGCGACATCCTTCAGCGTACAAGTGACGGTCGAAGCGAAGGTGCAGGACTCGCCCGCCACCGCGCCGGTAATGACCGCGCTGCCGCCGGTGGTGCCCGCCGGACCGTTATACCAGCCGGGAATCGGGTCGCTGACATTCACCGTGGGCGCAACATCGGGACCGGCATTGGATACCAGCAACGTATACGCGACGCTGTTATCGGTCGTCAGTACATGCGTCGGCGCGGCGATGCTCGCCGATTTGGCGACAGTAAGATCGACATGGCGGTGAGAGCCGGTCACCGACCGGCTCTGGCAACTGCTGCCGTTGTCCGCAGGCACATGCGGCGAGCCCGCCGCCAAACCGGTACAGGCGGTGTTGCTGATGGTACCGAGATAGCCGACGGCGGCTTGCGTGATGATAACCAGCGCCGGCAACGAAGCGCCGCGCGCGAGATTCGCCCCGGCGTAATCGCAAGTGACGGTGCCGGTCGCACCCACGGCAACGCCGGAACAACTCCAGCCGCTGCCAGAAAAGGAGACGAAATTTTCGTTGGCATCCAGCGCATCCGTCACGCGGATGACGCCGGTGGCCGCCGAAGTCGAGGTGTTCGAGTTCGTCACCGTGATGGTGTTGGTGATGTCGGCCCCCGCCGCCACCGGCGTCGGCGTCTTGATCTTGGCGATGGTCAGGTGAGCGAAAGGCGCGGCCAAAGTGTAGTTCACCGAGGCCGAGGTATTGTTTCCGCTGGCCGGGGTCACGCGCGCGACGTTGGCGGTGTTGGTGCCGCTGTTGCCCGCCGCACCGACGACGGTGAGCGGAATAACGAAGCTGGTTGACGTGACGCCGTTGCTCAACGCACCCACGGTGCAGGTGATCGCCTGCCCGACGGCGCTACAACCCGCAGGCAAAACGCCGAGGGTGAAATCGGCGGATACGGTGTCGGTGACGGTGACGCCGGTCGCGTTCTGCGGGCCTTGGTTGGTGGCGGACAAAGTCAGGTTCACGGCCTCGCCGGTGGCAAAGCTGGTCATGCCGGTCGCCGCCGACACCATGGTCTTGTTTGCGCGCAGGCTAGTGCCGGGCGCCACATTGACCACCACCAGGGATGGGCCGTTATTGCCGGGCACCGGATCGCCCACGACGCCGTCGGTGGAGGCGACCGATGCGCCGTTGGTGATCGTGCCGGCGGAGGTAATCACGACACCGGTGACGGTAATGTCCGGCGCGGCAGCACCCGAGGCGACGTTGGCCCCGGAATAATCGCAAGTCAGCGTAGTGCCCGAAACGCCGCACGTCCAGCCGCTACCCGTAGCCGATTGATAGGTAAAGTCAGCCGTGGCGGGCAAGTTATCGGTCACGCGGAATGTCGTGGCCGGATCGGGGCCGTTATTGGCGACATGCACCGTAAAGCCGATGGTCGAGCCCGCCGTGGTGTTGCAAGGCGTCGCCGTGACGCAGCCGCCCGGCCCGGTCTTGGTCACCGCCAAATCTGCGCCGCTGGTGACCGTGGTATTTTTGGTCGATGCATCGTTGCCGCCATTGGGATCGGTATTGGTCGAAGACGAAACCGTGGCCGTGGTCGTCTGCACGCCCGCAGTCGCCCCCACGCCATCGAAGCTGACGCTCCAAGTCCCCTGTGCTGCCAGCGTGGCCTTGGTGCAGGTCAGCGTGTTGGGATTGGCAACAAGATTGAACGCGCAATTGGCCGGCGCCGCCTGCCCGGTGAAATCGACATTCGTCGGCAGATCGACCGCCAGGGTCAGGGTGTCCGCCGCACTCACCATATCGTTGTTGGTGACGGTGATGGTGAAAGTCGAGCTCCCACCGCGAACGATGGGATCGGGCGTCCAGGTGTGGGCCGAAACGCCGAGATCGACCGTGGTCGCCGCCCTCGCCTCCCCGACCGTCAGCGCGCCCAGGACAAGCCCGAAAAACAAAATCGCCAGCGTATTGCCAGCAATGAATTTATTCTTGGTCGATGTCGTTATCGAAACCATTTCCGCAAAGAAATGGACGAGTGCCGTAAATGCCGTGTTGTTCATCTTCGTCAAAACCGCGTAGGGATGCATGTGTGCGCTATCAAGCAGAACCGCGATTCTGCAATCAAAACGAAATCACACCTTTCCAAATCCGGACAAGGTTTTATCGAATCAGGGCTTTATGTATTCCGTAGACGTTTTTCGGTACGTTATTGAGTTGGCCATCAGAAATTGAAATGAACGACACCATCATAGGCTGGTGGTGAGCAACGCGAACCCCGGCATGTAATGTCGGCAAGGCTGGGGGTCGCGCCTCACGCCACCTACAAAACTATTTGCTGGACGAGTCGATAACGATGGCCTCTTGCACCGTCTTGAACAACTCTTCCGGCCAGACGGGTTTGAGCAGGACCGCATGAAAATCGATATCCGCCGGAAATCCTGCCGGACGATCCAGCGGCATCGCGCTATACAGAATGACGGGTGGCGGGTTTTTCGGAAGCGCTTCGTGAAGTTTGCGCAGGAATTCCCATAAATCCTCCCTAGGAGCCGTTTGGGTGACCAGAACAGCATCGAACGAAGAGCCGGAAAACTCCCTTGCCGCCTCATCCAGATTTTCCCGGTGGATAACGTCGAAGTCGGCAAGAGATAGAACCTCGACGAGGTAGTCCCGCATGGAAGGATCGTCTTCGACGACCAGAATACATTTTCCCATTCCGAATGGCGCCGGCGTGGAAAACGACTGAACGGACGGCAAGACATCGCTTTCCTGCGCCGTTTCGAGCGCAATCTCGAACCGGAATTGGCTGCCTAAACCAACGTCACTTTCGACTTCCAGTTCGCTGCCCATTTTGTGCACGATCCGGGCAGCTATCGTCAAGCCTAGGCCGGAACCGGGGCGATCCGGGGCGTTTCGCTCGTAAGGCAGGAGGATGCGCTGCAGATCTTCTTCAGGGATGCCGGAACCGGTGTCGTTCACAGTGAAACGCAGATGCCGTTGGCCGTTCGCATTTTCCGGCAAGGCATCCACCTGCAGGCGAATATCGCCTCCCGAAGTATATTTCGCCGCATTGGACAACAGGTTGAAAAGCACCTGTTTCAAGCGTTTCGGATCGATCATGGCAACGGTCGGCATATCGCCGTTCAGAACCATGCCGAAGCGATTGTTCCGGTGTGCGGCCAGAAGCTCTCCCTGATTGGCGATCTCATGCAGAAATGCATAAAAATAAACGGGGTCCGGTTGCAGTTTCAATTGCTCTAACTCCCCGCGCGCGTATTCCGTCAGCTCGTCGATCAACTCCAATTGATGGAGGATGCTGCGCTCGATGGCCGCCTGATACTGCCAGCCTTCCTCATTCAAGGAGGAGCCGAGCAAATGGGTGTAATGAACGATATTGGCCAGCGGCGCGCGCAGATCGTGGCTGATATAAGCCAGCATCTCGCTCTTTGCCTGGTTCGCGGCATTGATTTCGGTCAGCGCGTCGCTCAGTTCCTTCGTATACGATTCGACGACTTGCCGCAAACGCGCCTGATGGCGGTTGATGCTCAGCCGGGTCAGCAATACCACCAAGATGGTGATCGCCGCACAGATCGCCAGATTGAGAAACAGCGTGTTGCGGATATCGGCAACGGCTTCGCTCTCCGATTTTTCGACCAGCAAGTGCCAGCCCAGCTCCGGGATAAAACGGGTATTCAACTGGTAAATCCCGCCGTCGCGACGGTACTGGTAAGCCCCCTCCCGTTTGCCGAGCAGCGTATCGGCATGATCGGCCAATCCGGGTATTGCGTGAATATCGGTGACGGCAGGATCGAATTCGCTGCCATGCAGGACGATCTTCCCCTGCTTATCAGCCAGATAGACGTTGCGGCGATAGCGGCTCTGGTACTGATCGATCAGCTTCCTGAGATTCTCCACGGTGAGGCCGACGCCAGTGACACCGATCAGGCTTCCGCGATAGTCGGCGATCCGGTAATTAACGAATATGGTCAGCGCATGCTGGTGCGCCTCATCCGGATCCAGATTCAACTCGTAAGGCGCAGACATTTTTCGCACGCGGAAATACCATGCATCTTGTTTATTCCGTTCGGAAACCTGCTTGAGGACGCCGCCCTCATGATAGTAAATACGGCTTTCTTCCGAGACCAGAAAGCTAATGACCGTACCGTATTTTTCCTGTATCGCTCTCAGGTATTTGGTGATTTTCGCCGCATCGCGCTCGCCGTCCAATATCCAGTCGCGCAAGAAAGTATCGTGCGCCATCATCGAGGAAACGAAAACCGTGCGGGTCAGATCCTTCTGGATTTCGGAATAGACATTGTCCGTAGTCAGCGGCAACTCGTTGGTCGCAATTTCATGCCGGATGGAATTTCTGGAAACGAAATAGCTGACCAGGCTGGTGGCGGCGAAACCCAGCGTGAGCAATATCGTCAGCCACAGGAGCAGCCTGTGCTTTTCGTTGAAGGCGTCAGTCAGCATCTGGCAAAAAATCTTTCCGCAGGGATTGCCGGTAGGTCGTGGGGGTCATGCCCATGCGTTCGCGGAACGCGGTAGTGAAATTGGCGGCGCGCTGAAAGCCGACCTGGTCGGCAATATCCAATATGCTCATGTCGGTTTTTTCCAGCAGATGGCAGGCATGCCGGATGCGCTCCTCGCGAATGAAGCCGAACACGGTCAGCCCGGTCTGCGCACGGAATGTCTGCAATAGCTTCTTTTCATAAGTGCCTATCCGCCGCGCAATTTCCGCCAGCGGCAACGGCGCTTGCAAGTGTTGCGCAATCAATTGCTTGGCCGCAGTAACCATGACTTCGTTCGGATTGCGCGTCCGCTCGTCTTGCTCCGCAGGCGCGGCAGAACCGATGCGCCGGGACAGATCGAGGTGGATACGGATGCGGGCCAATATCTCTTCGGCGACGTAAGGCTTGGTCACATAGTCCACTCCGCCCACCGTCAGCCCCTCGATACGCTCATCCGGAGAATGCGCCGAACTCAGGAAAATGACCGGAATGTCCCGTGTCTGAGGATCCGCCTTCAACAAACGGCATGAGGAATAACCATCCGTCTTCGGCATGCGCACATCCATCAGGATCAGATCCGGCTGCGATGCCAACGCCCGCTGGTAGCCCTGCTCCCCGTTGAAGGCCACGATGGTCCGGTAATACGGACGCAACAAATCCAGCACCCGACGCTGCTCTTCGGGGGAATCGTCCACCAGCAGGATGCATTGTTTATCGCTTCGATTATTGTGCGACGGAGTGGCAGTCAACATTTTTCAGAAAATCATTCAACGCTAGAGCGGGGCTATCCGGTATTTTCTTCATTCTGCCCAGATTCCCCGATATCGCAAAATTTTTCTCTTTTTCAAAAGATTTGTCCGATCCGGCAAATACATCAAGACCCATCGGCAGGCAAAATGCGTGTCTGTTCGAGTCAAAAATACCCACAACCTCAGGGAATGCGCCTGAAATGTGCGCCGCAATCCAGCTTGCATTTGCCCTATTTACTATAACTAACGGACGATATCGAATACATACTCCCGCAGCAGGGGCAGACGAATAAACCAAAAACTCAAACTATGAAAATTCGACGCATTTTGTTCCGTTTTTGCACAGTTCTGTCCGCTTTATTCTGTTTCTGCAACGCCTCTGTCGCTAATCCTCAAACGACGTCGAACTCCGGTATTTTTACGCCAGGCTACGGCTTCCGCGATTGCCCGGAATGCCCGGGAATGGTTGTGATACCGGCAGGACATTTCGTACTGAATACCGCCGATTCGCCCCAAACCATCGCCATCGAACAATCGTTTGCCATCGGCAAATACGAAGTGACTTTCGAGGAATGGGACGCATGC